>JAGAAA010000048.1 GCA_017615495.1 Clostridia bacterium | reverse complement strand
GTGGTCTTACCCGCTCCCGGCGGGGAAATTATCAGCACGTTTTGATTGAAATATCCGTCGATTTGAAGAAAATCGGCAATGCCGAAGACCTGATGCGGAACACGCACGGCAATCGAGGTGATGTGCTTGATGGTCTTCACTTTTTCCCCTTCCATCACCCCTTCGCCCGCCACCCCAACGCGCACGCCGCCTTTTAAGGGGATATACCCGTTTACGAGCTTTTCCGTGATGGCGTATAAAGAGTGTTCCGTCACTAAGGAAAGCACTTCCTCAAATTCTTGATCGGTGACGAAATAATCGGCGGTCGTCCGCCCCTTTGCCGTCAAATAGCAAAACGGTTGCCTTCTGCGAACGCGCACTTCGGTGACCGTCGCGGGCAAGCGCCTTAAAATGGACTTTGTCAACACACCTTCCAACATACCATCATTCTATGCGGACAAGTTCCTGTCTATAACAAAAAACCTCGTCCGAACGAGTCGGACGAGGCAATTATACCGCTATTTTAATTGGTTCTGTGCTTACCGGCGGCAACGATCCTTGCGTTGCGGTTCATCGGCAGATATACGCCGACGTCGTTAACGCCCTGAATGTCAATGAATTCGGATTGCACGACTTCGCTTTCCTCGTTGTCGTAGAAGAACGCCACCAAATACGGCATTTGAACGATGTCAGCAAAGACGATGGGCCCCCTCGAAAGATCGGTATCCATCACTTTGGTGCCTTTGCGGTACCTCTTAGATTGATCGAATTCGCCGAGGATCACGCGTTTGCCGTAACCCAGCTCGGTCACGACAATGAGTTCACCGCTTTCGTCGCTGATGGAGGCAAATACCACTTGATCGCCCACGTTGAGCGCAATGCCCTTAACACCCGCGGAGCGTCTGCCCTGCACCGGCACGTCGGAAGTCTCGGCATTCAAAACCATGCCGTCACGGGTGACGAAGATCATCGAAGTGCCTTCATCATACGCGCAAACGTTGACGACCTTTTCACCCTCTTTCAACACCGTGGCTTGGAAGTAACTCTTGGAAAGTGAGATGTATTCCGAGGTCAAAGTGCGCTTTGCCATGCCGTCGCTGGTGAAGAAGATCAAGCTGTTTTCGGGGTTTGCCTTTTCGCTGTCGTCGGGGCAAAGAACAGCCACGACGCGCTCGTCCTTATCCGCCTGCGGAACGATTTTGATCAGGGGCAAGCCCTTGTCCTTCCAGGAGCGTTCGGGCAGATCGGCGGCGCAGATCCTCGCCACGTTGCCCTTGTCGGTGAAGGCGTAAAAATTCCTATCCGAAGTCAAGGAGCAGATGTCGACGACTACGTCGTCCTCCGTCAGCCCAAGCACGTTTTTACCGCCCGCGCCGAGGGTGCGTTGGTTGCAGAATTTCAAGTTGCCGTTTTTAAACAGCACGATGCCGCCGTTGACCACGGGCTTGGACTCCGCCTCTTCCGGCTTAAGCTCGGAAACCATCATTTCCTTGCCGTTTTCATCCATAATGGTCGTGCGACGCGCGCGCTTATAGCGCTTTTTGATGTCAAGAAGTTCCTCTTTGATCACTTGATACTGCAAACGCGCCGAACCGAGTATCTTGGTAAGTTTGTCGATCTTGACGCGAAGTTCTTCGATCTCGGTGATGATCTCGTCCGTTTCGAGGTTGGTCAAACGACGAAGCTTCATTTCCACGATGGCGTTCGCTTGTTTTTCAGAAAGAGTAAAGCGAGCGCGGAGGGCGTCTTTTGCGTCGGTAACGTTGCGCGCGCCCTTGATGATGGCAATCACTTCATCGATGTTTTGGATGGCGACTAAAAGGCCGCGCAAGATCTCGTCGCGTTCCTTTGCCGCATTGAGGTCAAAACGAGTGCGGCGCTGGATCAAAGTGCGTTGGTAATCCAAATAATAGCGGAGGATCTCCTTGAGACCCATCAATTTGGGTTTGCCGTCCGCAATGACGACCATGTTGATGCCGAAGTTGATTTGCAAGTCGGTATGCTTCAAAAGAAGCTTAACGATGCGGTCGGGGTCGGCGTCCCTCTTGAGTTTGATGGTCGCGCGAAGCCCCTGCCTATCCGACTCGTCAGCGATATCGGCGATCTGGACGTAGGGGTCCTTTTTGCTTTCTCTGTGTTCGTTGATCTTCAAAAGGAGTTGAGATTTGTTTACTTGATAGGGCAATTCCGTAATAACGATGCTCTTTTTATCCCCTTCCCGCTCAATGTGCATTTTGGCGGTGATCTGAACTTTGCCCTTGCCCGTTTCGTAGGCTTGCTTTAAGTCCTCCGATTGAGCAATAATGCCGCCCGTCGGGAAGTCCGGCCCTTTGATGTAATTCATAAGCTCGTCAAGCTTGATGTGCGGATTGTCGATCATCGCGACCGCGCCGTCGATCACTTCGGTGATGTTGTGCGTGGGGATCTTGGTAGCCAAACCGACCGCGATACCGGACGCGCCGTTGACGAGGAGGTTGGGGAACCTGCCCGGGAGCATATCCGGCTCCTTCAAGCTATCGTCGAAGTTCAAGCTGAACGTGACGGTATCCTTATCGAGGTCACGCAGCATTTCTTGTGCGATGGGGGCAAGACGCGCTTCGGTGTAACGCATCGCGGCGGCACCGTCACCGTCCACCGAGCCAAAGTTGCCGTGACCGTCCACCAAGCATTCACTCATGTTGAAGGACTGCGCCAACCTGACCAAAGCGTCATAAACGGAGGTATCACCGTGCGGATGGTATTTGCCAAGACATTCGCCGACGATACGCGCGCACTTCTTGTGCGGCTTGTCGTGCGTGAGCCCCAGCTCGTACATACTGTAAAGTATCCTGCGCTGAACGGGCTTTAAGCCGTCCTCCACGCGAGGAAGCGCGCGATCGAGGATCACGTACTCCGAAAAGGGGATCATCGATTCGTGCATCACCTGCTCGACGGTTTTTTCGTAAATTCTTTCGTTGCCGCTGTTTTCGTTCTTAATCTCTTCAGACATTCAAGTAACCCTTCTTCTCAACTTCATCCTTGCGGTTGAAATTGGCATACTGATAAATATAGGCTTTGCGCGCGTCCACGTTGTCGCCCATCAAGGTGGTGATCAAACGATCCGCCGAGGCGGCGTCCTCAATGGAGACCCTCGTCAAACAGCGCGTTTCGGGGTTCAGGGTGGTTTCCCAAAGTTGCTCGGGGTTCATCTCGCCCAAACCTTTGTAGCGTTGCAGCTTGTAATTTCTGCCAACGTCTTCGATGATCTGATCCAACGCCGCGTCGTCGTAAGCGTAACGCACGACGTCCTTCTTTTCCACCTTAAACAAGGGCGGCATACCGATATACAGGTGACCGTCCGTAATGAGTTCCTTCATATAACGGAAGAAGAAGGTAAGCAAAATGGAGCGGATGTGCGCGCCGTCCTGGTCGGCATCCGCGAGGATGATAACTTTGCCGAACTTCAAAGCGTTGACGTTGAATTCGGTATCGAAGTTTGCGCCGAGCGCGCTGATGATGGTGCAGATCTCCTCATTGGAAAGAAGTTGGTCGATCCTCTTCTTCTCCGCGTTGATAGGCTTACCTCTAAGAGGTAAGATAGCCTGAAAACGTCTGTCACGACCCTGCTTTGCACTGCCGCCTGCACTATCGCCCTCAACGATAAAGAGCTCGTTGAGTTCCGGCTTCCTGCCGCTGCAATTGGCAAGTTTGCCGATGAGCATATTGCTGTTTGCGTTGTTCTTTTGACGGGCAAGTTCCTTTGCCTTTTTGCCCGCTTCCCTGACCTTTGCCGCGCCAAGCGCCTTTTCGATGATCTTATCGCCAACTTCAAAATGTTTCTTTTCGGAAAGGTATGCGTCCAATTTTTCCATCACAAGGCTTTCCACCAACGGACGGATCTCGGGGTTGCCGAGCTTGGTCTTGGTCTGCCCCTCAAACTGCACGTTTTGCATACGGATGGACAAAACGCAGGTCAAGCCCTCGCGGAAGTCCTCACCCTGCAAGTTGGGATCCTTGTCCTTGATGAGGCCGCGCTTTCTGCCGTAATCGTTCATAACCTTGGTCAGCGCGCTTTTGAAACCCACTTCGTGAGTGCCGCCTTCGGTGGTGGGAATGCTGTTTACGTAAGAGAAGATGCTCTCGGTATAAGCGCCGGTGTGCTGCATCGAGAGCCCCAAATAGAAACGATCCTGCTTGACCTCAAATTCAATGGGTTCGGAGAAAAGCGGCTCCTTGCCGTCGTTCAAATACTTGACGAAATCGCTAAGACCACGATCATAGCAGAAAGTGGATTTCAAGCTGTTGAGATCATCGTCCAGCTGACGCTTGTCCTCAACGGTGATGGTAATGCCCTTATTCAAAAAGGCTTGCTCCTGCACGTGGGAAACGATGGTTTGATAACTGAAAAGTTCCTTCCCGAAAACGCGCTTGTCCGGCATAAAACGGACCAAAGTGCCGTGCGTCTTGGTCTTCTCGCCCGTTTCGATCAGGGGCGTGCGGGGAATGCCGCTTTTGATCTTACCGTCAACTTCGGGCGAATGGAATTCCTGCTTGTAGACCTTGCCGTCCTTGCGGATGGTAACGTCAAGCCATTCGGACAAAGCGTTTGTGACCGAGGCACCAACGCCGTGCAAACCGCCGGAGAAGGTGTAGTTTTCATTGTTGAATTTGCCGCCGGCGTGCAATTGCGTGAAAACCACTTCCACGCCGCTGATGCCAAGCGTCGGGTGCTTGTCCACCGGAATACCGCGGCCGTCGTCTTCAACGCTGATGCTGCCGTCGGGGTAAATGACGATGTCGACGCGGGTGCCGAAACCGTTGCAGATCTCGTCGAGAGAGTTGTCTACGATTTCCCAAAGGATGTGATGGAGACCTTTTGCTCCCGTTGTTCCGATGTACATACCGGGACGAAGACGAACCGCCTCCAACCCTTCCAGGACTTGTATGTCTTTTGCGTTATATTCTTTGCTCACAAGATCCCTCCAAAAACGATATTTGGAATTAAAATCGACCTTATTATACCATATGTTGTGGTTTTTGAAAAGTACTAATTTTATTATTTATCGTACTTTCGGGCGGGTTTTTTAATAATTTTTAAGCTATTGCGGACGATTGTACTGCAATTCATACGGGAATTCGGGCGCCGCTTTCGCCTCCCGGTTTTCGTTTTTGGGGAGGTTCAACAGGCTTCCGAGCACGTTGAAAAGCCCGTTTCGATCGGACGTTTTTTCGTCCGGATCACCAAACAGCGGCGGAAAGCCTTCTGCCTTTTTTGGCGAAGCGTTCATCAGTCCGGAAAGGAGCGTTCCAAGCCCTGAAGAAGCACCTTGATCTGGCTTTTTGTTACCCAAAAGCAACGGCAAAAGCATCGTTAAAGCTGAATTATCCCCCTGTTTTCCGAGGAGGCTCGACAAAAAACCAAGATCCATACGCCCTCCGTAACATTTGTATATGCCGCAAAATATAATTGAGTGAAAAAGGAGAAACAATTATGGACTTTAAAACTTTTAAGCAAACAAGAAAGCAAACGTCGCCAAACGATAACACGCGCGAAAACGAACAAGATAATATCAGAAAAATTGCGGAAAAATACGCGCAAAAGAACGATTCCGAACTTTTGAACGAAATACTGAAGACTGCCCAAAAAGGCAAGACAGACGGCACCCTAGACAAAGCCAAGATCGAGGAATTTGCAAGAAGCGTTTCGCCAATGTTAAACGAGGAACAACGCGCCAGATTAAACGGCGTTGTGGAAATGTTGACCCAAAATTAAAGGGTCACCAAAAGATCGTGGAGTTCCTTGCGGAGAGCATCCACCTCGGGCTGCCCGAGCGCGCGTTTTTCACGCGGGAGATCGAAGTCTTTTTCGTAAAGGACTTTTGCGCCGTCCGCCCCGCCGTCGATGACGATGATCCTATCCGCGACGAGGATAGCTTCCAAAATGCTGTGCGTAACGAAAACGGTCGTACGACGGTTTTCTTCCCAATACTTGATAAAATACTTAATTAAACGCTCTTGCAAAGCTAGGTCAAGCCCCTTAAAAGGCTCGTCCATCAACAAGAGGTCGGCATCGAACAAAAGCCCGCGCGCGATCGCAACGCGTTGCGCCATACCGCCCGAAAGTTCGCTCGGGAAGAGGTTTTCCGCCTCGGCAAGCTCCATATCAGCAAGCATTTTGCGCGCCCTTTCCCTACGCTCCGCTTTTTTCCCGTCGAGCACGAGCGCCAAGTTGTCAAGGGCGGTCAAATGGGGCAAAAGTCGATGGTCTTGAAAAACGAAGGAGCATTTTGGCGCAGAAAAATCTTTTGCCGGCAAAATACCGCCAAGCACCTTTAAAAGAGTGGTCTTACCTGCCCCGGACGGCCCGAGAACGCAGGTGATCTTCCCTTTGGGAAGAGCGAGCGAAAAATCACGGAACACGCAGTTCGTACCAAACTCGACCGAAATATTTTTAATATCGAAAGTCTTGTTTTCAGTTTGCATGATATCGCCTCGCCAAAATCATTTTTACAAGGAGCACGAGCCCCTCAAGCAAGAACCCGAGCAAGATCGCCGCCAGCGTCCAAGCGAGAAGCATCGGCGTTTCCACATAAGCGGAAGCTTGCGCCATATAGCGTCCCATGCTCTTTTGCGTGGAAGCCAAAACCTCCGCCGCAACGGTCAACTTGACCGAAAAGGAAAGCGTGATGCTTACCCCCGTCAAAACGGAAGGCGTCATTTGCGGGATATAAAGGTTAAGTAACCTTTTGCCGCGAGAAACTCGGTACGCACGGCACATCTCCAAAAGTTCCTGCGGAACGTTTTCCGCCGCATTTAAAACCGTCGTGTAAAGCATCGGGAAGATCACGATAAACGTGATCACAAAAGGCGCGGTAGCGCTTTTGAACCAAATCAAGACCAAAAGAATGATGGAAATGGTGGGCAAAACGCGCATAATGACGGTGATGGGTGAAAACGCCTTTTTAAAGAACTCCGAAACGGTTGATACAAAAGCAAAAAACGCGGCGAGCACAAACGCGATAGAAAAACTAACGAGGGTGCGAGCGAGCGTTTTGCCAAGGGCAAGATAAAACTTGCCGTCCCGAAGCAAGTCAAAGAAACTGCTAAGAGTTTCGGCGGGCGACGGGAGGATGATGCTCTTCCCTATCGCCGCCGCTACGATAAACCAAACGGCTATGAACACCGCGCACCCCACGATGGGCGCAAGGATATTGTAAACAAGCCGTTTTTTCTCCATTTTACTCCTTTACGGATACGCTGTAGTAGAATCCGTCGTCCGGAAGTTTTCCGCCGATCAAAGGCGCTTTAAAGTTCTTTAAGATGTTGAAATACGCCTCAACGTCTGCTTTTGCGGTGGAACCAAAGGCGGGTTTGATGTTAGTCCTGGCAACGCCCTCCGCACCAAAGGTATCCGGCACGGTGGCTTCTCTTGCCTTAAGTTCCGCAATATAAGGAGCCGCGTCCTCGTTAAGAGCCTTGGCGCAATCCACGGTGTACTGCGCGATGAGCTTAATCAAATAAGGATCGGATTCTATCAAGGACTTTTTGGCAACGAGCGCCGTTTGCGGATAGCTGGCTTCGGTGTTTGCCGCGGTCTTCCACTTTTCCTGCAAGTCGCAGACGATGGCAAGATTACCACCCACCTTTTGGATCGCGGTGGAAACAGCCGGCTCGCCAAGTACGGCGAAGTGGATGTTACCCTGCTTCAAACCGCCGATGATTGTGGTACCTTCCGCATGGAACTTGATGGCAACTTTGCCGGCGACTGCGGTATCGCTCTCTTCATATTCGACGCCGGCGCCTTCAAGCACCTTCTTCAAAACGATCTCCGGCGTGCCGCCCTGACCGACGGTATGGAGAACTTGTCCTTTTAAAGAATCAAGGGTAAAGTCCGCGGGAGCAACGGTGTTGGACAGCATATACAAAAGTCCGTAGCTGTTGGTGCCCACAAGTTGGATCTCAACGCCGCCGTTATAAAGGATAGCCGCCATATTGGTTGGCATGATGGCAACGTCCGCCTCCCCGCTCATCACGGCGGATTTGATGCCATTGGCTCCGTCCACGATCTTGTAAGTGACTTTGGTCTTACTGATCGTAGAATAGTTTTTCATCAAATACGACATTCCCAGCGCCGGGCCTCCGTCCGGCACTGCTATCGTAATCTCGTTCGTCGTTGTCGTTTTTTCGGAACAAGCGGCAAAGGAAAAGACGGTCATTGCGCAAAGGCTGAGTACGAGTAAAATAATTAAAAGTTTTTTCATATGTCCCCTCCTAAGAGATTTTTAGTTTCCGTTATAGTGTTCGACCGCCGCGTGGATATAAAGGTCCTCGCCGTAATCGGGAGTGATCGGGTTTTCGTCCGTAATGGGAATGTCGGGAATGAACGGTTTGCCGTGCATGCAATACTTTCCGCCCTCCGCCGACTGATCGTAAATGTAATATTTGCCGAAAATGATCTGCACATAGTGCGTGTTGAGGTCGACCTCTTCACCATTCTCATCCAAACCTTTGTCGATAAACACGCCTTTTTCCCCTTCCTGATAGGTGGTAAAGGCGTTTTGCGCCACCCCTTTGCCGACGGTGGATTGCCCGATCAACGCCGTCAAGGTCCCGTGGGCGCGCATCGTACCGATCAAGGCTTCGGACGCAGACGCCGTGCCGCTGTTGCAAAGCACGTAGATCGGCGTGTCGATCTTGTTTTCCACCGGCGTGGAATAGATGTAATTGGAGCGGCTTTCCTTTGCGTAGTGGACCTCGAAAAGCAGTTCGTTCATAGGCGCGTCGCCGATCAGAGCCGAAGCAATGCTACGCAAAACGTTAGTGTTTCCTCCGCCGTTGCCGCGAAGATCGAGGAGCAAGGCGCGGTTTCCGTCCGAATTGAATGAACGGACCGCCGCTTTAAACTCGTTCAAAACGTCGTTCGTGTTGCTGAAATTACGAAGGAAAATGTAACCGAATTCTTCCGGCACGCCGGGCAAATTATTGATATAAACGCAACTCGGGAAGGTGATGTCGGTTTTTTGATAAACCACGTCAAAGGTCTCATCGCCACGCAACATCGTAAATTTGACCGCGCGATCGGAAGGAAGCGAGTTCAAAACCGCCGAATACGCGGAGCTGGACAAGCCGGAAATGCGAAAATCGTCAACCGCGTAAAGCTCGTCGCCGCGCAGCACCGTGTTGCCGTTATAAGGCGTAAGGAACGGCGAGCCCGGAAGGATGAAATCGATCAAATGTTCGTTGTAGATGTTGGTTTTGATAAGCAAACCGAAGCCCTTGCCGTCCGAAACCGAACCGACCAGATCTTCCGGCGAATAAATATAGTTGTAGTCGCCCAGGCTGGCGACAAGCCCGTACGCCGCGTAAAGATCGGCGTAGTCATAATCAATGTCGTCGTAAAAATAATCCTTGATGAAATTCAAAACGTTGTTGGTAAGATCAAAACGATCGTCAAGCACCTTGACCGTTTCCGTCGTTTCGGCAGGTTCCTGCGCTTCTTGTGGCTTTTCATAACAGGAAAACGTAAACGCTGATATCGCAATGATAATGAGCGCTACGATCAGCGCTTTTAAAGCATTTTTCATTCAGTCACCTCCAAAACGTTCCTCTCGTTAAGAGCGTCGAAAAGAGCGACGATTCGCGTCAATTTAAGTTTTACGGTCTCACCGACCGCAAGGTCTTTTTCAGAGAGAAAGAACAACGTCGACTCTTCTTTTTTTGCGGAATAGACGGCTTTGCCGTCTAAATAAAACTTACCGATCACGTTGACCTCGAAACCATCGTCAGAAAGCTCAAAGCCATCCGGAGCAACGCCCGTCAAAACCTCTTTGCCGAGGTAAACGTCGCTTTTTAAGCGTGCGTCGAGCGGGAACAAAACGCCATCTATCTCCACCCCGCCTTTGGTAGCAACGCACGGAAGAAGCGAGGGATACTTTTCAAACGAAACAAAGACGGAGGCAGCGTTGGGCTTGGTCCTAATGGTCTTAGCGGAGCCCTCTTGCATCAAATAGCCGTAAGACAAAAATTTGACGGAATCAGACAAAGCGGCAGCCTCGTCGGGGCTATCCGTCGCGTAAATAACGATCCCCTCTTTAAACAAAGGCATAAAGCGCAAAAAGGCCTCTTTCCTTGCGGAGGGATCAAGTTTTGAGAAAACGTTGTCGATCAAAAGCACTTTGGGACGGCGCAAATAAGCGCGGCAAAGGGTCAAGGTCACTTTGAGCCATTCGTTGAGGCGGTAGACCGGCGCGTCGAGCATGATATCGAGGTCAAAAAGCGAAGCGACGCTTTCCACCGCTCGGCGGCGCTCTTCCTTGGGCATCTTGCGCAAGCGCAAAGGATATTCGAGATTGTACCTTACCGACCGGCGCGAAAACAGCGCGTAATCGTCAAAAAGCATTTGAAAATCGCGTTCTTTTAAGGAAAGATCCGAAACGGGCGCGCCGTCGAGAGTCAATTCCCCTTGATAAGGAACGATGCCGGCAAGCGCCTTTAAAAAGGTGGTTTTGCCCCCTTTTTCCGTAGCGTAAACAACGTTCACCCCATCCGAAAACGTCGTCGTGACATCCGAGATCGCGGCGTCGTAACCGAAGTACTTGACGTTGAAACCTTTGCAAATTAATTTACTCATCAAGTAAATTATATCCTTCCGGACAAGAAATAGTCAAATGAAAGCGACCGAATGCGTAAAAAAGATCGGAACGCCTAAGGCATTCCGATCAGTTTTATATTTAATTTATGCGACAGCTTATTTGTCTTCAGATTTTTCGTCGCTTGCTACAATTTCCTCAAGTTCAGAATCAGAAGCGTCGCTTTGCGTGGCGGGCGCCTGCAGCGTAACGTTGCCTAACGTGGTTTGATTGACCACCTTTAAGAAAGCAGAGTTGAGAAGCAACAGCACGCCGACCACGAGGGCGATCGCCATATCGGCAAAGGCAAAGGTATTGTACAAGAAGCCCCAAGCAACGGCGCCGTACCCTTCCGCAGCGTACATCGAGAAGGCGAAGATGCCGGAAATAACGTGCGAAAGATAACGCATCGTCACGGCAAGGACCGCGCCGCCAGCAAAGAGCGCGATGCCCTTCTTGCCCTTAATGCCTTCTTGCGTAAAGACGCCGGTCAAGCCGATGCAACCGAACGCAAGAGGATAATCCAACAAGAACTGCGCAGGGTGCAAGATCCACGGGTCTTGGATCGCCGAAAGCAAGCCGAACACCACGCCGGCGACAATGCCTTTGCGGATGCCGAACATTTGCGAATAAAGCATCAAAGGCAACACGCTGACCAACGTGATGGAACCGCCCTGCGGAAGACGGAACAATCTGATATAAGAAAGCGCGAACGCAAGCGCCACAGAAACGGCGGCGAAAGTGACCGACTTCGTCTCAAATTTCGGATTGGACTTTTTGCCGAAAAATGCGGATACTACAGCCAAAATCGCAATAATTGCGGCAGCGCCCACAAACAGCAAAGTGGAGTTGACCGATTCGTAATCTTCGTAAGGTGCAATTTCGCGATTGTAGTAAACGATCAAGCAAATGAAGGTGGTGATCATCGCCGCAATAACAACGCCGATGACGATCCATTTTGCCTGCAACGCAAACTTCTTGTTAAGTTTAGCAAGAAGGTACAAACCGATACCCACGATCAAGGCGAGGATGGACGCCAACATCGGATAGAAATAAAGCGGTTGCACGAAGAATTCTTCCGCGTTGTACTCGTTGCGCAAATGCAGCGGCACGCACACAAACAGCGTCACCAAAAAGAGGATCGTTGCGATCAACAAAACGTTTTTGGACTGCAACGAATCTTTGTTCTTCTGTTGTGCGTAGAAGAAGTACGCCAGCGCCGCCACCAAAAGAAGCGTCGCCACGATCAAGGGATAAAACAAGTAATTAACCATAAAAAAACCTCCCGAATTCTCGGGAGGATAAAACGCTTTTATGCTTCCATGCCGAGAATTACCTCATCATGTTCTAAGGGTATGATCTCAGCCGTTTTTAGGCACCCCTTGCAATATTGCTTTTTGATTTTATCGCGTAACTTACCCGTTGTCAAGCAAATCGAAGCATTAAATCATATATTTTTCCGACTTAGCTTTCGCACTGTCAAGTTCCGCTTTTTTGGCTTCGTAGCCCTTCCTGCCAAACATCGCGTAAGTGGCGTTTTTGCCCTCTTCCACGCCGGGTTGATTGAAGGTGTCGATGTTGAGCATCGCGCCCACGAACGCCGTTTCCATCATAAAGAGCATCAACAGCTGACCGATGGAATATTCGTTGACTTCCGGCACGATGATGGTACGGTTCAAACGATGCTTTTTGGCAAGCGCGTACTCCGTTGCTTTGCGCTCGGTATTAAGAAGCTTGCCCATCGTGTTGCCGCAAAGGAAGTTGACGTCGGGGAAATCCGCAAGACCCTCGGGGATCATGACTTCCTTACGGAAGTTTTCCACCGCGATAAAGGTGATGACCTTATCGAAGGGGCCTTCGGTGTAGAGTTGGATCTGGCTGTGCTGGTCCGTCACGCCAAGCGCCTTAACGGGCGTCTGTCCGGCGTAGACTTCTTTGCCTTCCTTGTCCACCGACTTGCCGAGGCTCTCGCCCCACAACTGGCAGTACCAATCCGCGACGTACTTCAAGCTATCCGCGTACGGCATCATGACCGAGACGTTTTTGCCGTTGTTCATTGCAATAAATTGCAACGTCGCCGCCATCAAAGGCTTGTTCTTATAAGGATTGGAGGTTTTGAAGCCACTCTTGACCATATCCATCGCGCCGGAAAGCATCTTTTTGATGTCGATGCCAAGCACCGCCGCGGGAAGCAAACCAACGGGAGAAAGCTCGGAGAAACGACCGCCCACGCCCGAAGGAATGTAGAAGGTTTTGAACCCTTCCTTCTTTGCGAGTTTGATCAAGTTGCCCTTTTCCTTATCAGTGGTGGCGATCACGTGGCTTGCGTAATCCGCGCCGAGCGCCTTTTTCAAAACGTCGGTGATCACGAGGTATTGGCTCATGGTCTCGCTGGTCGCGCCGCTCTTGGTGATGACGTTGAACATCGTGGTCTTCACGTCCACGACGTCAAGAAGCGCCGCCATACGCTCGGGGTCGATGTTGTCCTCAACGTAGAACTTGGGGCCCTTGCGCATCTTGTAAGGAAGTTCGTTGTAATGCAAGTGACGAAGCGCCTGGAACACCGCGATGGGGCCGAGCGCGCTGCCGCCGATACCCAACACGACAAAGGTCTTAAACTGCTTTCTGACAGACTTTGCCGTCTGAATGATGTCCGCGACGATCTCCTTTTGATTGAACGGGAGGTCAAGCCAACCTTGCCAACCTGCGCCGCCCTGCGCCTTCACGCTGTCAAAAGCGCCTTTGACCGTGGCGGACACGGCGGAGATGTCGGATTCTTTGATCCCCTGCTCCGCGCCGATATAATCACGCATCATATTGTTGAAATCGAAGCGGATACGGTAATCGTTTTTATTAAATTTTGCCATAATTGAATTTTGTCTCCTTTAGTACTGCGGCTCAATAAGACCGATGGTCTTATCATACCTTCTGTACACGATATTTACTTTGCCCGTGGTCGGGTTCAAATACACGAAAAATTTGTTCTCCAAAAGGTCCATTTGCTCGATAGCTTCTTCAACGCTCATCGGCAAAAGCTCAAACTTCTTGGTTTTGACGATGGTCGGGATCTCCGCTTCTTGCGGATCGTTGAGTTCGATCGCCTCCGCTTCCGCCGCGTGGAAGTTGAAGATGGTGTCCTTGAAGGTCTTGTTCAATCTGGTCCTGTGCTTGCGGATCTGTCTGTCGATCTTCGGGATAACGATATCGATGTTGCTGTACATATTGTCGCTGGTCTCTTCGCTACGAATGACCGTGCCGTTTACGATGATCGTAAGTTCCAAAGTGTATCTGCCCTTGTGCTCTTCCTTACAAACGACGCGAGCCGTAACGTCGTCTGAGAAGAAACGATCCAGCCTTTGCGCCTTTTTGCGGATGATGTCGTCAAGTTTGTCACTCACCGAATAATTTTTACCCACAATGTCGATTTTCATATAGTGCCTCCTTTTTGTGTGAATTATACAAGCGCCCCTAAAGGGGCGGATATACCTTATTTACTCGCTTTTACGGAAGGTCAATTCTTCGCCGCCCTCGTAATCGACGGTCACGCTGTCGCCGATGGCGATCTCGCCGCGCAGGAGTTTTTCGGACAAAGCGTCCTCCAGCAAACGCTCCACCGTGCGACGCAACGGACGCGCGCCGTATTCAACGTTTGTTCCCTTCTTAATAATAAACTTTTTTGCCTCTTCCGTCAATACTATCTTGATATTTTTGTCGTCCAAACGCTTGCGCAAAGCGCTGAGCATGATCTCGGAAATTTCCGAGATATTTTCCGGCGTAAGACTGTGGAAAACGATGATATCGTCCAGCCTGTTGATAAACTCCGGACGCATGATGGCGCGCAAGGCGTCGATTTGCTTTTCGCGCTCGTTTTCGTACTCGTCAAGAGTGCCGAAACCAAGGTGCGCCGTGCGCTTTCCTACGTCTGCGCCAACGTTGGAAGTCATGATGATAATGGTGTTTTTGAAGCTGACCGTCCTGCCGTGGCTGTCGGTCAATCTGCCGTCATCCATGATCTGCAACAGAATGTTGAAGACGTCGGGATGCGCCTTTTCGATCTCGTCGAACAAAACGACGGAATAAGGCTTGCGGCGGATCTTTTCGGTGAGCTGACCGCCCTCTTCGTACCCAACGTAACCCGGCGCGGAACCCGTGAGTTTGGAAACGGACACCTTGTCCATATATTCACTCATATCGATGCGGACGATGTTGTTTTCATCCCCGAACATGGTTTCGGCAAGAGCCTTGCAAAGCTCGGTCTTCCCCACGCCTGTCGGGCCCATAAAGATAAAGGAGCCGATCGGGCGTTTGGGGTCGCCAAGCCCCGCTCTCGCACGACGGATGGCGCGCGCCAAGGCGGAAATTGCTTCCTTTTGACCGACCACGCGTTTGGAAAGCTCCGCTTCGAGGTTCATCAAACGTTCCGCTTCCGCTTCGGTCAGTTTCACGACGGGGATGCCCGTCCATTTTGAGACGATCTCGGCGATGTCCTGCTCGGTGATAACCAGCTCGGACGTGCTGACCTCGGAAGACCAATTGAGCTTGCTCTTGGAAAGCTTCATCATCAATTCTTCTTTTTGCTTTTTCAATGTGGCAGCCTCGTCGTAATCCTCGTGCATGACTTTGTCTTTGATCTCGTTGTCAAGCGCGGCGATCTTGCTTTCCATCTCGTTGATGGAATCGGGCGCCGTGTAATTGAGCATTCTCTTACGGCTTGCCGCTTCGTCGATCAGGTCAATGGCCTTATCGGGCAGGAAACGGTCGCTGATGTACCTATCCGAAAGCACCGCGGCAGCAGTCAATGATTCGTCGGTGATCTTCACCTTATGGTGCTCCTCGTACTTGCTGCGAAGCCCCTTCAAAATGGTGATCGTATCTTCCACCGAAGGCGGGTCCACCATAATGGGCTGGAACCTCCTTTCCAAAGCGGCGTCCTTTTCGATGTTTTTGCGGTACTCTTCAAGGGTAGTTGCGCCAACCACCTGCAGTTCACCGCGGGCAAGCATCGGCTTTAAGATGTTTGCCGCGTCCATCGTGCTTTCGCTGCCGGCGCCCGCGCCGACGATCATATGGATCTCGTCGATGAAGATGATCACGTCGCCCGCGTTTTTGATGGCGTCGATGGCGTTTTTCAGCTTTTCCTCAAATTCACCGCGATACTTCGTGCCCGCGACCACGCCGGAAATATCCAACGTGAAGATCCTCTTATCCTTCAAGGTCTCCGGCACGTTGCCCGAAACGATCGCCTGCGCCAAACCTTCCACGATGGCGGTCTTACCGACGCCCGGCTCACCGATCAACACCGGGTTGTTTTTGGTGCGACGGGAAAGAATTTGAATAATTCTTTCGATCTCGTTTTTCCTGCCGATCACGGGGTCAAGCTTGTCCTGCTTTGCTTTTGCGGTAAGGTCTTCGCCGATGCCCTTCAAGGCTTCGGCAAGATCGTCCCCGCCTTTGCCCCTCTTTGCCCGTTGCGGCGCTTCTTCTCCCGCGGCGTTTTTGTTTTGGTCCGAAATGTACCTAAACAGCTTTTCCATTCCGGAAAAGAGGTCGTTTTCCATCCCGTTGCCATCGTCGTGCGGTTCGGCGCCGTCCACCGAGGCAAGCTCGGTAAACAAGGTGTCCGGATCGATGTTAAACGATTCGATGATGCTGCGCGCGCGGCATTGCGTCTTTAAGATGGCGAGGAAAATATGCACGGGGAAAACTTGTCCCGAACGCATTCTTTCGGCAAGCATTTGCGCCAAACGAAATACCCTGCTGGCGTTGTCCGTCACGCGTATGGTGTTCATCCGCGCCTGATTCATATCGATAAACCCGAGGACCGCGTCCCTCGGCATGCCAAAGGCTTTCATCCTCCCGGCAAGAGTGTCGTCCACCTGAAGGACGCCCGCTAAAAGATGCTCGGTGGCGATAAGTCCGCCCGAACGAGCCGCAAGTTTGGTAGCATATTCAACAACGCTTTCCGCTTCTTTTGAAAAATTATAAAACATAGCTTCATTCCTCCTTTTTCGTAATAGCTTTTCGTACCGTTTCGGCGCGAGTTGCGTCGAGTTCCATTGCGTTGCCCGAGCATTTCGTCAGCCGAATCAAGGACGACGGCTTGCATAATAATGCAAGTTCGTCGAGATTTACAGTGTTGATCGTAAGTAAACCGAGCATAATGCCGATTTTTACGTTAACGAGCAAGGACTCCAATTCCTGCTGCGGCAAGAGCTTTGCCGAGCACAACAGCGCGTAAGAACGCGCCACCGAGTCCTCCAGTTGCAAACGATTGCGCTCGTAGTAGAGATCCAACATTTTGCTTTCGATCTCTTTGATGCGTCCCGCGGCGGATTCCACCCTGTTTAAGATGGTCTCCTCCGTCACGCCAAGCGAAACGGCGTTGGAGATCTGGTAACGATATCCTTCGCCCTTTGACCCTTCGCCAAGCGCGCCGCGAATGGTCAGGTTGGCGCTTTTGAGTTCCTCTTCCAAATCCTCGATCTTGCCCATCGCGGAAAGTGCGGGCAAGAACATCATCACCGACGCACGCATCCCCGTCCCAACGTTTGTAGGACAAGCAGTCAAGTAGCCGAGTTGTTTGTCGTAAGCAAGGCGCGCCTTTTCACGCAAAGCAAAATCATACTCTTTGACTCGCTCAAAACACTCGTTCAAGGCAAGCCCGGGCAAAATGCATTGAGAGCGAATGTGATCCTCCTCTTGCAACATCACGGATTGCTTTCCATCCTCAGAGAGGATGAGCGAAGCAAAAGGCGATTCCAAAAACATCGGGCTGACGTAATGCCCTTCCACCAGGTACGCCCGTTCCGCCGGGTCAAGATCGGCAATGCGGTAAAACCGCGCGTCAAAGAGAGTCTTCGCGGCGGCGCGAGCAGCCTTTTCCACCATCAAAACTTCTTCCGGCGTGATCTTGGACGGAAACTTGACGCCCGATATATTGCGCGCAAGACGCACGCGCGATGAGATCACGGAATAATCAGTCATCGCCTTCCCCCATCAGCCGTTTGATCTTCTTGCGAAGGACGGCTGCTTTGTCGTAATCCTCGTTTTTGACGAGGGTGGCAAGCTCCCTGTAAAGGTCTTCCACGTCCACGGGCGCGGGCGCTTTGGCGTCCATGCCGACGTGCGTCGTCGCCCCGTGATAGCCACGAATGTACTCAAAAAGGTAATCGTCAAAAACGTGGTAGCAGTTTTCGCATCCGAGCACCCCCGTCGCGGAAAAACTTTGAAGCGTGGAGCCGCAGACCGGGCACACCCTCTTTTCGGGCGGGACGGCTTTGCGCGCGGCTTCCGCCTGCAGTTCTTTGTACTTGTTGTCCATCAAGGCTTTGCAATGGGAACAGATACGGTAAGGCGTTTCCACCCCGCCGACGATGCGGACAAACTTATGTTCCGCGATCCTATGATGACAAATTTGGCAAAGTTCCTTCTCCATACAGAGCCTCTTTTTGTTCCTATACCTCTTTTAGCAAGGAGAGGTACCCTTCGTGCGAGCCGACGTCGTACCGTTTGCCGACGTGCTTCAAGGCAAGCAACCCGCCCTCTTTCGCCGCGTGACCAAGCGCGGGGACGATGCCTTGACTATCCGAATAAGGATACGCGGGGATAGACGCCACAGCGTCCGGCGTAAGCACCATCCTGCCGATCATCACGTTTGCTTCGCGCTTTTCGTACCCTTGCGGCTTTTCGCATATCGCGGTGACGAACTTTAGGCCGCCTTGGTTTTTCAATTGCAAAACGCCGTATTGCGAAGCAACTCGCCCGGGCACCCTCGTTGAAAGGATGACGGACGCAGAGGTTTTTTCGCTTAAGGCGACCATTCTGCTTGCCGAATCGCTTTCAAACTTGCCTTTCACAAAAAGGACGTCGTCCGGGTACATGACCAACAGCGGATCCTTTGCGGCAAAGTCTTTTGCAAGATAGACGGCATCTGCGGTGCCAAGCGGCTTTTTTTGCAAAGCAAACTCGATTTTCAAAGCGGAAAGCACCCTTTCGCGCTCCGCGGCAAGACGGGTTGCCGTTTCCCCTTTGGGAGTTATTTTTCCCGTCAGATAATCACGCAAGAGCGTTTTCTCGGGCGACAGGACGATCATCGCTTGTTCCACCCCTGCCGAAAGCGCTTCGGATAGGACGTGATGGATGGCGGGGAGCCCCGCGACGGGCAACATTTCCTTGGGGATGAAAGGGGTCAACGGGCACAGCCTAGCCCCCATTCCCGCGGCAAGAACGACCGCTTTTGCAGGCATACTTTTCCCTCCTTATATTATAGACTTCAAACGCAAAAAAATCAATATTCATTATTTAATTTTTATTAAATAATATGCTATACTATAAGCGGATGAAACCAATTTTCGGGGAGGAATATGAAAACGGACGTCTTGCATTGCGACGCGAATAATTTTTACGCTTCGGTAGAGATGGCGAAGGACCCCTCTCTCCGCGGAAAGAACCTTGCCGTATGCGGCGACCCGCAAAAACGGCACGGGATCATTCTCGCAAAAAGCGAAGGAGCCAAGCGCCTCGGCGTCAAGACGGGTCAAACCATCCGCGAAGCTCAGGAGCGTTGCCCCGATCTTATTTTGATCCCGCCCGACTTCCCTTCCTACGTCAAGTATTCCAAAGCCCTTTTTAACCTATACACCTCTTACACCGACCGTGTGGAAAGTTTCGGGTTGGACGAATGTTGGCTGGACGTATCGGGCAGCCACACCTTGTTTGGCAGCAGCGAACACATTGCGGAAGAACTCCGGCGTCGCGCCCGCGAAGAACTCGGGATCACCATCAGCGTTGGCGTTTCTTTCACCAAAGTTTTTGCAAAACTCGGCTCGGACTACAAAAAGCCCGACGCGCAAACCTTGATCTCGGAAGAGAATTACAAGGAGATCGCTTGGCCCCTGCCCGTACAAGATATTCTGATGGTGGGCGCGGGGGCGCATTCCTTCTTCCGATCGGTGGGCATCCGCACCATCGGCGACCTCGCACGCACGGACGAAGCCCTGCTCGTGCAAAAACTCGGCAAAATGGGCTCAACCTTGCGCGCCTGGGCAAACGGCGAAGAAGACAGCCCCGTCAAACTTTACTACGAAACGCACAAGCCCGAAAGCGTCGGCAACGGCTCCACGGCGGAAAAGGACCTGACCACGCGGGACGAATGCATCCAACTGATCACCGCCATGGCGGAACGCGTGGGCACGAGGCTCAGACGGCACGGTATGCTTGCAAACGGCGTGCACCTTTATATCAAGTCCAACGCGCTGACCACCCGCGGCAAACAAAGGCGCATCCCCATGCCGACGGCGTCCGCCACCGACTTAAAAGACGCGGCGCTCCCGCTTTTGGACGAACTTTGGAAGGAAGGTTCCTCCCTCCCCGTCCGCGCCATCACCATCACCGCGATCTATTTGATCGATTCAAAAGAGTACGTTCCGACTTCTCTGTTTGAAAACGACGAGCTTGCGCAAAAACACACCCGTCTTGAAAAAAGCATTGATAAAATACGTGATAAATACGGCTCCGACGTCATACGACGCGGCAACCTGATCGCCGAAAAAGACGACGACTTCGACGAAGAATCCAAACCCTTCAAACGGCAGTAAAAAAAAACGAGTTTTGACCAATTGATCAAAACTCGGTTTTCTTAGTCCCTGGAAGACTTTCTCTTGCGAGCGGCTTCTTCCTTCTTCTTACGCTTTACGCTGGGCTTCTCATAAGCTTCTCTCTTCTTGATGTCGCCGATGATGCCGTCTTTCGTGCATTGACGCTTAAAACGTCTGATCGCGCTGTCCAAAGACTCATTCTCACGAACTTTGATGTTAGTCACTTTGCTCACCCACCTTCCGTAAAACGGTTTAATTTCTTAGCCTTCTCATTTTATCGCATCAAAAAAGGCGTGTCAATGATTTCAGCACATTTTATCCGACATTTTTTGCCCGCCGAGGATGTGGATATGCAGGTGCGGAACGCTTTGCATTGCGTCGGCGCCCTTGTTGGAAACAAGACGGAACCCGCCGGTGAGCCCGAGGGACTCCGAAAGTTCCCCGATCTTTTTCAAAATGCGTCCCACTAACGCCGCGTCTTCCGCCGTCATCTCGGTAACGTCGGCAAAATGCTTTTTGGGGATGGCAAGGTAATGATACTTTGCCTGCGGCGCGATATCGCGGATGATGATGAAATCATCGTCCTCGTAAACGCGAAGGCTGGGGATCTCCCCTTTTACGATCTTACAAAACACACAATCCATAGTTTCCTCCTATCTCGCCAGCAAACCGTCGGCGCGTTCGCCTTCGATCGTGACGGTTATTTTCTTCCCCGGCGTAAAATCGCGGTCGGGGACATATACCCTGATATAATTCTCCGAATAGCCTTCGGCAAAGACGCCGTCGCTGGTTTCCACCACAACTTCGAGGTCGCTGCCGACGAAGGGGCTTTCGTACGCCTTTTTCAGGCGGTCGCGCAGTTCCGTCAAGCGCCTGACGCGGTCAGCCATCACGGCGTCGGGCAAGGAGCCCAAAGGATAAGCGGCGGTGCCGAAACGCCTTGAGTACGGGAAGACGTGGATGTTTGCGAAAGCGATCTCCTCCGCAAAAGCGAGGGTCTCTTTAAACTGCTCTTCCGTTTCGGTGGGGAAGCCGACGATGATGTCCGTCGTGATCGCCGCCGAGGGGAAATAGGAGCGGATCAGATCCACCTTCTCCTTGTACTCTTCCGCGGTGTAATGGCGGTGCATCTCCTGCAAAACGGCGGTAGAACCGCTTTGAAGCGACAAATGGAAGTGCGGACAAACGTTGCCTGCCTTGACGATGGCATCCATGAAGTTTTTATCCACGATGTTGGCTTCCAAACTGCTCAAACGAATGCGTACGGGGAGATCGGAAAGGGAAAGAATGAGTTCGGGAAGCGAAGTGCCGATATCCAAGCCGTAGCAGGAAACGTTGATGCCGGTCAACACGATCTCATCAGTATTTTCGGCATACTTTACGCATTCTTCGCGAATGCTTTGAATGGAGCGAGAACGGCATCTGCCGCGAAGATACGGAATGATGCAGTAAGCGCAAAAGTTGTTGCAACCGTCTTCAATCTTGACGTAAGCGCGGGCGCGGAAGTTGGTGCCGATGGGCATGGACTCATATTCCTGCGGGATCTCGGCGATGTGCACGCCCGAAACCATCTGCAAAACGTCTTCCTTTTTTGCCGTGCCGGAAACGTACTTGACGCCTTTGATGGAAAACTGCTCGGCGTTCTTTTCCGAAGCGCAACCGATGACGTAAATATCTGCCTTGGGATTGATCCTCTTCACCTTGCCCACAAATTGGCGCGACTTGCGCTCCGCCTCTTTGGTGACGGCGCACGTGTTGATAACGTAGTTATCGGCAAAGACCAATTCGTCCGTAACTTCGTGCCCGAGGGCTTTTAAGCCGGTCATCAGGCTATCGCATTCGCATTGATTGACTTTGCATCCTATATTAATTACCGCTGTTTTCATTTTTCTCCATCCCATCCGCCAAAAGCACGAGCCCGGCGATGCACGCCGTTTCCGCCCGCAAGATCCTCCTGCCGAGCGTTACCACCTTAGCGCCCTTTTCGCGCGCAAAAGCAACTTCCTCTTCCGCAAAACCGCCTTCGCTGCCCACCACGAGGGCATAGGACGCGGCGGAAGCGTCAAAAACGTCCGCGATGCGTTCCCCTCTCGCAAGTTCATAACAGAAGATGGTCTCTTCACAGCGAGATACGGCGTCCGTCACCCCTTCTTCAAAGGAAACGGGCGGGTAGATCTCGGGGACGACCGCCCTGCCGCATTGCTTGGCGGATTCCAAAGCGATCTTGCGCAGACGCTCGACGTTTTGCGTTTTCGCATTGGTAAAGCGGGAGATCAAAAGGCGAATTTCCGTCGCGCCGACTTCGGTGGCTTTTTGCACCGCAAGGTCAGTCTTTTCTATCGCGCAGAGGTACAAAACCAAAGGTTTTGAAAGTTCGTTTGCGTTTTTGACCGCGCGTTCGACAAGGCAAGTAAAAGAATCCTTGCCGATCGAGGTGATCTTGGAAAAATAATCGTAGCCGTCTCCGTTGGAAAGTATCAAAGTATAGCCCACTTTGTAGCGGCTGACCTTGACGGCGTGGCGGAACTCCTCTCCGAAAACCTCGACGGAATCACCTACGGTGATGTTCCTTGCTCTTTCGACGAAAAAACGTTTTATCTCCATGCGTTAATTATAAAACAAATACGTTTCGGTTGCAATTGTTTTGCCAAACAAAAAATAAAGTGCGAAAATCGCACTTTATCAAGCGTTTTTGAGCAGTAAGCCGACCCAAATGCCGTCGGTCTCGCGTTTTTCCAAGACGAAACCCTTTTTCAAAAACTTTTCAAGGAGCGGTTTTTCAAACTTGTCGATGATGCCGCTCATGATCAGGTACCCGCCCTTCTTTACCACCTTTTCGGCGTTTTCCATCTTGGCGAGGATGTCCGCCGTGATGTTTGCGAGCACGAGGTCACACTTTTCCTTGATCCCATCGAGAAGGGAGCCTTGTTCCACCTTACCCGAAAGCCCGTTCAACGAAAGGTTTTCCTTGAGGTTGTTCAATGCCGAAGGATCGATATCGCGGAACAGGCAACTTTTTGCGCCGAGCCTCAGCGCTGCGATGCCGAGGATACCGCTGCCGCACCCCGTATCGATGACGGTGGCGCCCGCAAGCCGGACGTTTTTCATCAGCGACAGGCAAAGCCGCGTGCTTTCGTGTTCGCCCGTACCAAACGCCGAACCCGGGTTGATATAGACCGTTTTGCCGCCCGAAACTTCGTCCTTTTTCCAAATGGGGACGACTTTTACGTCGCCTACTTCGATGATCTTATAAAACTTTTTCCAGTCTTCCGTCCAATCCTCATCCGCCACTTTTTCCACCGAAAGAGTTAAGGGCTCGGCAAACGGGCAATTTGCTTTTACGTCAGCGAGTTTTTTCTCCAAATCATCGGATATCTCGGAATAATCACCCTCGTAATATCCAACGACTTTTACCTCTTTCGGACGGGATAAAACGGCGTCTTCCAAGTAATCCCAAACCAACTCGGAATTCCACAGTTCCGCCACGTCTTCCTTGTCCTCCACCACCACGCCGGAGCGAGAAAATTCATAGAGGACGTCAGAGACGATCTCCGCCCCTTCGTGCGTCGTCGTGCAAGTGATCTTGATCATTTTCTGATAAACTCCGCAAACTTCTTTTGCTTGGGAGATTGATTGGGGGTCAAGGTCTCTTCAAACTTGGAAAGCATCTCCTTCTGCTGTTTGGAAAGCCCGCTGGGCGTTTGTACCTGAACGGTGAAGTAAATGTCGCCGCGCGCTTCGCTCTTGATCCTCTTTACGCCCTTGCCCGACATACGGCAAACGGTGCCGCTTTGTGTGCCTTCGGCGATCTTATATTTTGCCACGCCGTCCAAGGTGGGCACGTCGATCTCGCCGCCCAATGTGGCTGTCGTGTAGGAGATGGGCACGTCGAAATAAATGTCGTAACCCTTTCTCTTAAAGAGGGGATGCGGTCTGACGTTGACGATCAAAATGAAGTTACCCTTCGCGCCGCCATTTTTGCCGCAGTTGCCTTCGTTGGTAAAGCTGAGCATCTGCCCGTTGTCGATGCCCGCCGGAATGTTGGCGTGGATCACGCGGGAATGCTTGACGGAGCCCTTG
>JAGAAA010000047.1 GCA_017615495.1 Clostridia bacterium | reverse complement strand
AGACAAGGCTTTCCTCCCCGCAAAAAAATACCAAGAGTTGTACGGAGAATAAACTATGCGCAAGTTTTTTGAGTTTCAAAACGCAGCGAAGATCAATTGCGGAGAGGCCGCGCTCTTGACGGTCGGAAAGGAGCTTTCCTATCTCGGCGCGAAGAAGCCGCTCGTCCTTCTTTCCGCAAACGCCGTAAAACTCGGCGTAAAAGCAAAGATCTTAAACACCCTTGCAGGGTGCGACCTAAAAGGAATTGCCGTTGCGGAGCCCGTTCCCGCCGAGGTAAACCTTGATTACGCAAGGGGACAAAAGAAATTATACTTGAAGGGAAAATGCGACGCCCTGATCGCCGTAGGCGGCGACGAAGTGATGGACACGGCAAAATGCGTCAAATTACTTTTGTCGCAAGAATTGGACGAAATCCTGCCCATCGTGGCGGAAAGCGCGGTAAAAGGAAAGAGCGTCCCGCTCATCGCCATCCCCAGCGAAAACGGTTCGGGCAAGGAGGCCAACGGGTTTGTTGAAGCGGGCGAGTACTATTTGTCCTCTCCCGTGCTTGTCCCCGACGTTGTGATCATTGACGAAGACGTTGCGATGGCGGCTCCGGCAAGAGAAGTTGCGGCGTGCGGCGCGTACGCTCTGGCAAACGCAATCGAGGCCTACGTCGAATCGGAAGAACCGGACGTTGCGGGCATTTATGCGGAAAAAGCAATCAGTTTGCTTGCTAAAAACCTGCTTCCCGCCGTTACTGACGGCGACAATGCGGAGGCGTGTAGGGCGACTGCGCTTGCGGGAACGCTCGCGGGCGTGGCGTACGGCGCCATTCCTTACGGGCCGGCGCATGCGCTTGCCGAAGGGCTTCATTCCGTTACGGGCGAACCTCTTGAGGAAATGTTTGCATTGACCCTGATCCCGGCGATAAAGCGTGCGAGGGGAAAATACGAAGATAAGATCAAAACGCTGTATTATCTGCTGGTTGGCGCAACGGAATATGCGGAAACGCCTGATTCCGAAAGGGCGGATCGTGCGGTCGCATCGGTAGAATGGCTGCTTTCTTCCTTGCATTCTTCGGGCAATCTTCCTACGAAGATATCCGAAACCAAAATCGAAAGAGAACAGTTTGGAGCCATTGCGGACGAAGCCGCCAACAAGCGCGCATCTATTACCGCATTCGGGCCCATCGGCAAGGACGAGTTTATTGCCATGTTGAACGACGCTTATTGATGTTCCACGTGGAACGTTGGCGCAGAAGGGAAAGGGTTGTTCCACGTAGAACAATCTCTTTTTTTTGTTGGTAAATTGCGCCGTCTTCTTCGGATAAACCTAAAGAAACAGCGTTTATAATTTTCTTTGTTTTCCCTTTGCAAAAAACCGAATCAGACGTTTTTTTGTGGCGGCGCGCTTGCTTGATTGGCCCGCTCGCGGTCGTTTGGGGAGGTAGTGTCGAGCTTGTTCCACGTGGAACTTTTTTATTAACCCCTTGCCTATCTCTGCTCTCTTTGGTATAATAGATACGGAGGTAATTCCTATGAACATTGGCTTTGTTGTGGCGATGGAATCGGAGTACGTTCCCTTTCTTTCCAAGCTGGGAAAGTTTGTGGATTCCGAAGTTCTCGCCGGGATCGAGTTCTGTAAATATGAATTGTATGACCGCACGATTTTTCTTGCAAAATGCGGCATTGGCGAGATTGCGTCTTCTGCCGCGACCGCGCTTTTGATCGGTCGTTTCGGCTGTCGTTATATCGTCAATTTCGGGCTTGTCGGCTCGCTTGACGGTGCTTCTTGCGGGGCAATCGCCGTCGTGCGTGACGTCGTTCATTACGATTGCGACATCACTGCTTTTGGGCATCTTGCCGGCGCGCCTGCGGATATTGAAAACCCGTACGTTCCCGCGGATCAAAAAATGGTTCGTTCTTTGGAGCGTTTCGCGCTCCCCGTTTTGCGCCTTGCAAGCGGCGATAAGTTTATTGCCGACCCCGTTTTGAGCAACAAGATAAAAACGGATTTTTCGGCAAATATTTGCGATATGGAAGGGGCGGGCATTGCGCTTACTTGCGCTCGCGCGCACGTGCCCTTTACAATGATTAAACTGGTTTCCGACGGCGCAAACGACAATGCGACGGAGGATTTTGTTCTCGCCAAAGAGCGCACCTTCGGTCGCGCGTTCGATATCGTTTTGACCGTGATCCGTGAGGCGTAATATGGAAAAGATCGATTCTTTTAAGATAAATCACGACTGTCATCCCATTGGTTTTTACCTTTCCAAGCAAATGGGGGATATTTACACCTACGATCTTCGTATGAAAACGCCCAACGGCGGCGATTATCTTGCCGTCCCCGCGCTGCATTCTATTGAGCATCTTGTTGCGACCGCCATCCGCAACGGGAGGGAAAAGGATAAGGTCGTCTATTTTGGGCCGATGGGTTGCCGTACGGGTTGTTATTTGCTTTTGAAAGGGATCGCCTATGACGAGGCGAAAAACCTCTTGATCGAGACTTTGGAAGAATGCTTGAAATTTACCGAAGTTCCCGGCGCGAAAAGGGAGGAATGCGGCAACTATTTGGAACACGACCTAGAAGGTGCAAAAAGAGAGATGTGTTCTTATTTATTAACCCTAAAAGGCTAATTGTTCGCAAAATTTTGCTGGTTTTAGGGGTTTTCCACAGGTTATCCACCGTTTGTGAATAAGTTCCACTTGTTAAATATTGGCTTTTATCGCTCAAAAAGCCGGTATTTTTTTCTTGCGAAAAACCGCTGAAATTTTGCCATTTCACTTGCCTGTGCGCGCGCATATGGGGTAAACTGAATTTGTGGCGAACGCCGGTCCGTTGGTTCGCCGTGCGACCTGATCGTTTGGGATCTGCGTGGAGGGGATATGATTAATTATTTTTGCAAAAAACCGCTTTGGGAATGTTCCGTCAAACTTTCGCTCGTAGCAACGGGGAAGGAAAAAGCCGACCTCGTTATTAAAAACGCAAAATTGGTCAACGTTTGCACCCGTGAGATCATGGAGGGAGCGGACGTAGCCGTTTCCGAAGGCAGGATCGCGCTTGTGGGCGACGCTTCGCATTGCGTTGGCGAAAAAACGAAGATCGTTGACGCGACGGGGCTTTACCTTGCGCCTGCCTTCTTGGACGGGCATATCCACGTGGAATCTTCGATGCTTACCGTCGCAGAGTACGCAAAAGCCGTCATCCCACACGGCACGAGCGGCATTTTTATGGACCCGCACGAGATTTGTAACGTTTTGGGGCTCAAAGGGGTGCGTTATATGCTCTCCGATGCGGAAAGCACCCCGCTGAAAGCGATGTTGACTACACCCAGTTGCGTCCCCGCCGTCCCCGGTTTTGAGGATACCGGCGCCGAGATCACCCCTGCGGACGTTGCCGAAACCATGACCTGGAAGGAATGCGTCGGTCTGGGCGAAATGATGAACTTCCCCGGCGTTTGTTCGGGCAACGAAAACACCCACGCCATCAACGGCGCCACCCTCGCGGCGGAAAAGACCGTCACCGGGCACTATTCCATCCCCGAAACGGGGAGCGGTTTAAACGCTTACCTTGCCGCAGGCGTCAGATGTTGTCATGAATCCACCCGCGAAGAAGACGCTCTTGCCAAAATGCGCCTCGGCATGTACGCGATGATGCGCGAAGGCTCCGCCTGGCACGACCTCAAAGAGGTCGCGAAAGCCATTACCGGGCACGAAGTGGATTCTCGCTTCGCTTGCCTCGTTACCGATGACGCCCATCCGTCCACCCTCCTCGGCGTTGGACATCTTGATCACGTGGTGCGCCGCGCGGTGGAAGAGGGCATCGACCCCATCACCGCCATCCAAATGGTTACCATCAACGTTGCGCAATGTTTCAAACTCGACCATGAGATCGGTTCCGTAACGCCGTCTAAGTGCGCGGATATGGTCTTGCTCTCCGATCTTGACCGTTGCCGCGTTGCCGCCACTTTCATCGACGGAGAACTCGTCGCCAAGGACGGAAAAGCGCTTTATACGGCAAAGCCGTATACTTACCCCAAGGACGCCACCTCTTCGGTGCACCTTGCCCCCGTTACGAAAGAAAGCTTTTTCGTTCCGGCAGAGGGAAAGAGCGCCAAAGTGCACGTTATTGAGATCATCCCCGCCAAGACCTTTACCAAAGACGTCGTGGAAAGCGTCCCCGTCGCAAACGGCGGCTTGCAGGCGGCGCCTGAAAAGGACGTTTTGAAAGCGGTGGTTTTTGAGCGGCACAAGAACACGGGCAAAAAGGGCTTCGGGTTCGTAAAAGGCTTCGGCATCAAATCGGGCGCCCTTGCGCAAACCGTGGCGCACGACGCGCACAACCTTTTTGTGATCGGCGCGAGCGACGAGGATATGGCGCTTGCTGCAAACACCTTGATCTCCTGCGGCGGCGGCGCGGTTGCCGTCAAAGACGGCAAAGTGATCGGGCTCGTGCCCCTTCCCATCGCCGGATTGATGAGCGACAAAACCCTTGAGGAAACGGAAAAGCTCGTCAAAGGGCTTGAAAAAGCGTGGAAGGACCTCGGGTGCAAGCATCCTTCGCCCTTTATGACGATGAGCATCATCCCGCTGGCGTGTCTGCCCGAGATCCGTTTGACCAACCGCGGATTGGTGGATTGCCGCACCTTCTCCTTTATGGATCTTATCGTTGAGCAGGAATAAGCGCTTGTCAACGCAAACGAAAGAAAGTATAATGCTTTTTGTGAGGTGAAAAAATGAAAATTACGAAGACCATACCGGCATTTAAAGACTATATTTGGGGCGGGACCAAGCTCAAGACCGAGTTCAACAAGGTCGTAGACCTTCCCCGCGTGGCGGAGAGTTGGGAGCTTGCCGCTCATAAGGACGGCACCAGCGGCTTTGAAGGGGAAGAGTTTTCCCTCGCCGACCTTTTTGAAAACCACCGCGAACTGATCGGCACCAACGCCGAAAAGTTTGAGCGTTTCCCGATGATCATCAAGTTGATCGATGCCAAGAGCAACCTTTCGGTGCAGGTGCACCCCAGCGACGAATACGCCCTCAAAAACGAAAACAGCTACGGCAAAACCGAAATGTGGTACGTCGTGGAAGCGGAGCCGGGCGCAGGGCTCTACGTCGGCTTTGACCGCGACGTGACGGAAGAGGAATTTCGCACTCTGATCGCGGAAAACCGCTTGCAGGAAGTTTTGCACTTCATCCCCGTCAAGCCGGGCGAGTGGTTCTTCATCGAAGCGGGCACCGTCCACGCCATCGGCAAGGGCGTCGTGATCGCGGAAGTGCAACAAAACAGCAACCTGACCTACCGTTTGTACGATTACGGTAGGGTGGGGGCGGATGGCAAACCGCGCGAGCTCCACGTGGAAAAGGGCGTCAAAGTAAGCAAGCTTACGGCGTATAAGCCCGATAAGCGCACTTCGTGCGAGTACTTCTCCTGCGAGAGCGTTGAGATTGCGGGCGAAAGCACCTTCGCCGCGGACGAAAAGAGCTTCGTCGCCTTCGTGATCATGGACGGAAGCTTCTCCGTAGAAGGCAAGACCTATAAAAAGGGAGATACCGTTTTCGTGCCCGCGGGGTATGGAAAGTTTACCCTCTCCGGCAAAGCAAAAACCGTTTTAGTGCGCGTTTGATATGCGAGAAAAGGAGGAGATCAGGCTTTTTAATATTCGCTATTTTCCTCTTTTCGCGGCATTCTTCATCCTCGGCATATTTTGCGTAAAAGTATCATTTGCGGTCGCGGCGATCCTTTGGGTCGTCGCGGCTTTTTGCGCTTTCGCGCTCTTCTTTGCGAAGAAGATAAACAAAGCGGTCGCCATCGCGCTTGTAGCGGCGACGTTCTTGGGTTACGGCGCCGCGCGGCTCAATTTGTTTTTACGAAACGACGTCGGACTTCAAGGCGAAGCGGAAGTGACCTGCCGCGTGACCGCGGTAAGCACGCGTACCATAGAAAGCGAAGAGGACGAGGAAGAAGAAACCGTAATTTACCGCGTTTCGGCGGATAGTCTCAAAAGTGACAAAAGTTATGGCGGCGGCGTTTTCTTTGAAACGGAAACGCCTCTTTCTCCGGGCGACCGCGTGGCGGTACGCGGCGACGTTTTCATCAGGCAACTTTCGTTGGATTCTTTTGCCGAAGCCCTCCGGTATCGCAAAGGGTGCAAGTATCAAATAGACGACCCGGAAGTCGTATCGGTCAGTACGGGGAAGTCGCCCCTTTCTTACCGTGTAAAAGCCGCGGCGAGGCGCATTTTGATCAAAAGCCAAGGCTCGCGTGCCGGCGCGTTTGCATACGCAACGCTGTTTGGCGACACCGACTATATGTTTGAATCGGACAAGAGCGCGATGCGGGAAGTGGGCGTGGCGCACGTGTTTGCCGTCAGTGGCTTGCATATCGGTGTGCTGGCGGGCGTTTTGTTGTTTTTGCTACGCAAATTCAAGTTGAAGGACGGCGTTTCGCTGCTGATCTTGCTGCCCATCTTTGGGTTTTACGCCTATCTTTCAGGCTTTACCCCTTCGGTGCTTCGCGCCGTCATCATGGTTTCTTTGGGGCTGGCCGCTTCGCATTTCGGGATGCGTTACGACGGGATCTCCTCTTTGTCTTTCGCCGCGATCGTGATCTTGCTTGCGCGGCCGCTTTTGCTGTTTGACCTCAGCTCTGTGATGAGTTTCCTTGCGATCTTCGGGTTGCAATCGCTGACGTCACCGCTGAAGCAAGCGTTCGTGCGGCGGAAAATGAAGGAAGGCTTAGCCGAAGCGCTTGCGCTTTCCATCGCGACGACCGTCGCCCTCGTGCCCGTATCCGCCGTCGTGTTCGGGCGCATCACCCTCGTGGGCTTTTTGCTCAACGTCATCGTCGTGCCCCTTGCTTCCGTTTCGTACGTTTTGACCTTGATCGGGCTACTTCTTACAGCGATAATTCCGTCTTTCGGCGCCTTTCTCGGCGCGGTTTCGGTTTTGCCCGGCGCCATTATCACGATAAGCACGGCGGTCGCATCGCTCGGGCTTACGGTCAATTACGACTTTTCCACGGCGGAGATATTGTTGTATTACGCCATCCTTGCCTTCGTGGGCAAGTACAGCTTGGCGTCCAAAAAGGTGAAGCTCGTCGCGGGCGGCATGGGCGCGGGCGTCTTGGTGGCTTTGATCCTTGCGGTATAATTTTTGCGCGAGGGGTAACTTTTTGTTTTTTTCGTGGTAAAATAGTAGTATGAACGCAAAGGAAGAAAAGCGCGTTGACGCGCAACAAAAAACATCGGTAGGAATTCGCTCGGGCGTGTTTGGCATGGTCAGCAACGCCCTTCTTTTTGCCGCAAAGCTGACCGTGGGATTGTTGATCCGCAGCATTGCGGTCACCGCGGACGCATTCAACAACCTTTCGGACGGCGCCAGCAGCGTGATCACCGTCACGGGTTACAAGCTTGCCTCCCGTCCCGCCGATAAGGAACACCCCTTTGGGCACGCGCGTTTTGAGTACATCGCCGCGCTCATCGTTTCGGTGGTGATGTTTATGGTGGGCGCCCTCTTCTTGAAGGAATCCGTCACCAAGATATTTGCGGGGCAGGGTGAGCCAGACGTTCGCGTGTTTGCATACGTGGTCTTGGGCGTTTCGGTGGCGGTAAAAGGGGCGCAAGCGGCGGTTTACGGCGCCTCGTACAAAAAGACCAAATCCCTGCCGATGAAGGCGGCGGCGACGGACAGTTTGGGCGATATGCTCGCCACCTCCGCAGCCATCCTTTCCACCGCGATCTGGGACGTGACGGGCAAGGACCTTGACGGCTATTTCGGCGCGGCGATCTCCCTCTTCATCCTCTTTACGGCGGGCAGGCTTTTGAAGGACAGCGTTTCGCCCCTTCTCGGCAACGCGCCGCTGGACGGGCTGGTCAAAAAACTGAAGGAAAAAATTATGTCGTACGAGGGTGTCCTCGGCGTGCACGACGTTACGGTGCACAGTTACGGCGAGGAACATTCCTACGCCGTCGTTCACATCGAAGTCCGCGCTTCCGAAACCCTTCTTCGCGCGCACGATTTGGTGGACGAGATCGAGCGGGACGTCCTTGCCGACCTCGGCGTTCAGTTGGTCGCCCACGTTGACCCCCGCGTAGAGACGGGTGGCGATATGGATTTTGAATGCTTGATCCGCGCCTATCTT
>JAGAAA010000046.1 GCA_017615495.1 Clostridia bacterium | reverse complement strand
GATGAATACGCCGCCCGCGCCATCAAAAACGGCGCAAGCCATTATATGCTGAAGCCCATCAGCTTTTTATCTTTAAAAAACAGGATCGACGAGATCGTCGGTGTGGCGGCAACCACCCTTCCGACGCGGTCGGTCCCCAACAAGATGCTTGACGAACGCATCACCAACATCTTTATCGCCGTGGGCATCCCCGCGCATATCAAAGGATATCAATTTTTGCGAGAAGCCATCAAGATGGCGGTGGCAAACCCCGAGATCATAAACAGCATCACGAAACGCCTGTACCCCGAAGTTGCCGAGCGCTTTGACACCTCGGCAAGCAAAGTGGAGCGCGCCATCCGCCACGCAATAGAAGTGGCGTGGAACAAGGGCAAGATCGAAAACATCAACCAGATCTTCGGCGTGAAGGTATATTCGGGGAATGAGAAGCCGACGAACGGTGAATTTATTGCATTGGTTGCCGATAAGATGCTCATCGAATGCGCGTGAGATCGGCAGCGCATAAGGACGCATCTGCTTTGTTTCTGCTTTCGCGCTCGGGCAGTTACGTACAAGGAGTACGCGCCTGCCCGTTCGCTTAGCGAGCCTTGCATCTGCAATCCTTCTGCGCTGCCGATGGGAAAGAGAACCCCTGTGTTTCTTTGCGTCATTCTCCGCGCTCGTTGGGGGGATGGGAGCCCTGCGGGCGATTCCGCGCAAGCGGATACTTCGCAAGCGATCGCTCGGCATTTTGGGGACTGCAAAATGCGGATAAATGCGGTGAAATGGCGGCGTTTGGCGCCGCAAAACGAAGAGTTTGAGGAGGGAAAGGAGGGCAGGCTTCCCCTAAAGGGGAAGAAGTTTGGTTGTTTTATGGAAAAAATTGTTAAAAAAATTTCGCTATTCCGTTGCCGTTTGTTTGACATTCATTCTTTGAATGCGGTAAAATAAAACCAACAAAAGAATATTGCCAATATAATCAAGGATGAATGGCCCTTGAGTTTCTACCGCACAGCCACAAGTGCGACTATTGACAGAAAAAGCATCGCGGGTAAGGTAGGTATTGGCAGAGCAAGTTAAGGGTTTAACTTGCTTTTTAATTTTCTTTTGAGGAATGCGGGAGAACGCGATGAAATTACTGGAAGACAAGATCTTGAATGAAGGTAAGGTGCTCGAGGGAGGCATTCTCAAGGTGGACGGGTTTCTGAACCACCGCTTGGATGTTGCCCTGATCGCGGAACTCGGCGCGGATATTGCGCGTGAGTTCGCTTCGTGCGGCGCCGATCTCATTCTGACCGTGGAGTCCTCCGGCATTTCCATTGCTTGCGCCGCGGCTTTTAAGATGGGCATTCCCGTGCTCGTTGCAAAAAAACACAAGTCTTACAACATTTCGGACGGGGTCTATACGGCTCCCGTCTTTTCTTTTACTCACAAGACGGAAAACATCGTTTTGGTCAGCAAGGAGTACCTCAACGCAGGCGCCAAGGTGCTGATCGTGGACGATTTTCTCGCAAGCGGCAACGCGGCGCTCGGCCTTCTTTCTTTGATCGAGCAGGCGGGGGCGACGGCTGTCGGCTTTGTCGCGGCGATCGAAAAGTCGGAGCAGGGCGGCAGGGCCCTCATTGAGCAAAAGGGCGTAAAAGTATATTCTCTCGCGCGGATTAAGGAAATGCGTGCGGGTGATATAAAATTTGAATAAAATGCCGAAAGGCAAAGGGAGGAAAAAATGAAAAGAATAGTCACCATTATTTTGGCTCTCGCGCTCGTGCTGACCGTTGTGGCCGGCGTTGCTGCTTGTAAGGGCAAGATCAAGGACGCAGAAGAAGTCCAGATCCCCGCTCTTGAGGGCATGGAAGTTGCGGATTACTCCAATCTGAGCGTTCCTGCTGATTTCAAGATCGGTATGATCTGCTTGCACGACGAGTCCTCGACTTACGACCTCAACTTCATCAACGCTGCGAAGGCTGCCGTTAAGGCGCTCGGCATGTCCGAAAGCCAACTCGTCATCAAGACCGGCATCGATGAGGACGTTGCTTGCTACGAAGCCGCGAAGGATCTTATCAACAACTCCAGGTGCAAAGTGATCTTTGCGGATTCCTTTGGTCACGAGCAATATATCGCTCAGGCCGCTGCTGAGTTCCCCAACGTTCAGTTCTGCCATGCAACCGGTGTTACTGCTGGTTCTTCTACGCTTACCAACTTCCACAACGCGTTCGCTTCCATCTATGAAGGCCGCTTCCTCGCCGGTATCGCCGCAGGTATGAAGCTTTATGAAATGAATAAGGATAAGGCTGAAGCTGATCAGAACTACAAGATCGGTTACGTTGGCGCATTCACCTATGCGGAAGTTATCTCCGGTTACACCTCCTACTTCCTCGGCGTGAAGTATGCTTTGAACCAAGCTCAAGCAGGCCTTGGTGACAAGCTTTCCATGAAGGTTAAGTTCACCGGTTCCTGGTATGACGTTGCAGCCGAGAAGTCCGCTGCCGAAGCTTTGATCAGCCAGGGTTGTGTTCTTATCAGCCAACACGCTGACTCCATGGGCGCTCCCTCTGCTTGCGAAGCCGCCGGTGTTCCCAACGTTTCTTACAACGGCTCCACTATTACCGCTTGCCCCAAGACCTTCATCGTCTCCAGCCGTATCGATTGGACCCCGTACGTGAAGTACATCATTGCTCAGACCGTTAAGGGACAAGCTATCGATGACAACTTTACCGGCACCTTGAAGGACGGCTCCGTTGCTTTGACCGGTGTGAATGGCGATGTTATGGCGGAAGGCACCATCGATGCTATCGTTACTGCTCGTGCTAAACTCGTTGCCGGCACTTTGAACGTGTTCGACACCAACACCTTCACCGTGAATGGTCAGAAGATCACCAGTAAGCTTGTTAACGGCGAAGAAGTTGTTATCAACGGTGCGTTCAAAGAGTCCAAAGTTATGTCCGCTCCTTACTTCGATTACGATGAAATCGACGGTATTAAGTGCTTGAATAGGTACTACAACCCGGGCGAAGAAATCGCTGCATAATCAAGTAAAATAAGAAATTAGGACACACAAATACCATCAGCCTCTCGCAAGATCCGTCTTGCGAGAGGCATTTGTCTTCCAACGGAGAAAATTGTGGAATACGTAAACGCAATAGAAATGAAAAACATCACCAAGACCTTTGGCTCGGTGATAGCGAACAACAAGGTCAACTTGGATATTCGTAAAGGAGAAATTTTGTCCGTCCTCGGTGAGAACGGTTGCGGCAAGACCACCCTTATGAATATGCTCGCCGGCATTTACTACCCTGATGAAGGGCAGATTTTTGTAAATGGCGAGGAAGTTACAATCAGAAGCCCCAAAGATGCATTTAACCTTAAGATAGGTATGGTTCACCAACACTTTAAGTTGGTGGATGTCTTTACGGCTGCGCAAAACATCGCGCTTGGTGTGAAAGATAACGGGCTTTACTCAATTAAGAAAATTGCTACCGAAGTGCGCGAGATGGGCTCGCGATACGGTTTTAAGATAAACCCCAACAAGCTGATCCATGAAATGTCGGTTTCCGAAAAGCAGACGGTAGAAATCATAAAAGTGCTATTCCGTGGCGCCAACATTCTGATCTTGGATGAGCCCACGGCAGTTTTGACCCCGCAGGAGATCAAGACGCTGTTTGCGGTCCTTCGCGAGATGAAAAAAGACGGCAAGTCCATCGTCATCATTACGCACAAACTCAATGAAGTTATGGAAATTTCCGACCGCGTGGCTGTCCTCAGAAAGGGCGAGCACATCGCAACGGTGGAGACCTCCGAAACCAACGAAAAGGCGCTTGCCGATATGATGGTCGGCAAAAAGCTTAATCTCAACATAGACCGCAAGGAGCCGGTGAACCCCAAGCCGCGCCTGATCATTGAGCATATGACGGTTAAAAACCGTGACGGCATCAACGCGGTGGACGACGTTTCCTTTACCGTTAACGGGGGGGAGATCCTTGGTATTGCGGGCATTTCCGGTAATGGTCAAAAGGAACTTTTGGAAGGCATCGCCGGACTGCAAAAAGTGGAAAGCGGCGACATCATCTTCCACAACCCCAAAAAGGATAAGCCCGTCACCTTCTTCCACAAAACCTTGAGAAAGATCAAAAAGATGGCGGCGGAAGGCTGTTTCCACGATCCCGAAGGCAGAAAGATCAATTTTGATGGATATAAAAACAAGGAGATCGTCCGTTTGGTCAATGAAGAGAAGGTCCTCTTCTACGAAGACGAGATCATCGACCTCCGTCATCGCACCCCGCGTGAGATCCAGGAGCTTGGCATCAAGCTTTCCTTTGTGCCGGAAGACCGCTTGAACATGGGCTTGGTCGGTAACATGAGCATCATCGACAATATGGCGCTCCGCAGCTACCGCAAAGGCAAATCCATCTTCGTCAACAAAAAGAGACCTAAGAATCTTGCGGACAAGATCATCGACGAACTTGAGGTCGTCACCCCCAGCGATATGACTCCCGTCAGACGCCTTTCGGGCGGCAACGTGCAAAAAGTTCTTGTCGGGCGCGAGATCTCCTCGTCCCCTAAGGTGTTGATGGCTGCGTACCCCGTGCGCGGTTTGGACATCAACAGTTCTTACTTGATCTACAATCTCTTGAACCAGCAAAAGGAAAAGAACGTCGCCGTTATCTTCGTCGGTGAGGACCTCGACGTCTTGCTTGCCTTGTCTGACCGTTTGGTCGTGCTTTCGGGCGGTAAAGTGGCGGGTGTCGTGGACGCGCGCAAAGTGACCAAAGAGGAAGTCGGACTTTTGATGCTTAGTAACGCAAAAGCGGAAGAAGCGGAAGCTGTGAAAGCTGAATTGAAAAAAGAAGGAACAGTCGTTCCCGTGGAAGAAAATAATAGCGAAGAAGTTATAGCAGAGGAAAAGGAGGACAAGGAATGAACACCACAAAAAAAACACGCGAACCTCTTTTTCACTTGATCAAGCGCACCAATGTGCCCATGTGGCAAGCATGGTTGGTGCGTGGCGTAACCGTCTTGGCAGCCTTTTTGTTGATTGGCTTGATGTCTTTTATTTCTTTGAAGATCAATCCATTCAAGGTCTATAGCTATATGATCAAAGGCGCCTTTGGCGATTCATACAGAATCATGCGCCTTTTGCGTGATCTTGCCATTTTGCTTTTGTTTGCGCTTGCCGTAACGCCTGCTTTTAAAATGAAGTTTTGGAACATCGGCGCGGAAGGTCAGGTGCTGATGGGCGCTTATGCGTGTATGTTCTGCATTTTTAATTTGGGAGGCAAAATCAACGATACGTTGTTGATTTTCATTTCTCTTGCAGCGGCACTTGTCGCAGGTTCCATTTGGGCGGTGATCCCTGCTTTGTTTAAGGCAAAATGGAATACTAACGAAACGTTGTTCACCTTGATGATGAACTACGTTGCCATCCAAATCATTCTTTATACCATCAAGATTTGGGTCCCCGGCGGTACCGGTGTGTTGACTCCTACCGTATATGGCAATTTGCCCAAAATTGCGGGCGATAACTTTTGGCTCAGCATCATTGCCGCATTGGTAATGACGGCAATCATGTTTGTGTATTTGCGTTTTAGCAAGCACGGATATGAAATTACGGTTGTTGGTGAAAGCGAAAATACCGCGCGCTATATCGGTATCAACGTGAAGAAGGTAATCATCCGCACCTTACTTCTTTCGGGCTTGATCTGCGGCATCACCGGGTTCCTCCTCGTGGCGGGCATTAACCATACGGTTAGTAGCACGACTGCAGGCGGCAGGGGCTTTACCGCTATTCTTGTTTCTTGGCTTGCAAAATTCAACCCGATCTTTATGATTTTCACTTCATTCCTCGTTGTTTTCTTGGCAAAAGGTACAGATGAGGTTATGACGATGAGCGGTATTACAAACAGCTTTTTCTCGCAAGTGGTTACGGGTGTTATGTTCCTTATGATTATCGGATGCGAGTTCTTTATCAATTATAGGGTTGTTTTTAGTCGCCACATAAAAAAAGCCACCGTGGTCGCAGCAGTTCCCGTTACGGAAGAGAGTGCTGCGGCAGAAACGTTGGAAGCCCCTGTTAACGACACGCAGGCGGATGCTTCGGAAAAGGAGGATAATGTATGATAGTGACATTCTTGTCCGGTGCAATCCGGCTTAGCGCAACCTTCCTTTATGGCTCTACAGGTGAAATCATCACCGAAAAGGCAGGGCACCTTAACCTTGGCATTCCGGGCGTAATGAGTGTTGGCGCCGCTGCTGGTTGTTTGAGCGTATATTATTTGCTGAAAGCAAAAATATATTCTTCCTTGCTTTTGATTTTGTTACCGTTCCTTACAACGATTGTTGCAGGTGGATTGATGGGGCTGCTTTACAGCTTTTTGACTGTTTCACTTCGCGCTAATCAGAACGTAACCGGTCTTGCTCTGACCACCCTTGGCGTAGGGTTGGCAGGTTATTTAATGAATCGTGTGAAAGCGGAAATTATGATCATCGGTAAGGCAAGCCAGTTTTATTCTACGCTTTTTTCGATTGACAGCGACAATTGGTTTGTGCAGATATTCCTTTCACATGGCATTTTGGTTTATTTAGCCATCATCATTGCCATAGTTGCGCAGGTTATTCTTAACAGAACGCGTTTGGGCTTGCATCTTCGTGCCGTGGGCGAAAGCCCCGCAACGGCAGATGCCGCAGGTATTAACGTAACGGGATATAAGTACGTTGCAACCATCGTCGGTTCGGCAATTGCGGCTCTTGGCGGGCTGTTTACCATTATGGATTATATGGGCGGCAACTGGGAGTACATCTTGGAAGGCTTCGGCTGGCTCTCCATCGCGCTGGTTATCTTTACTTTGTGGCGCCCCGCGCTTTCTATATTTGGCTCCATCATCTTTGGTGGATTGTATATTGCGGCGGGCTACATTAACGGTATCACCTTTGCGCAAATTGAGCTTATAAAGCTCTTACCTTATGCAATGACCATCGTGGTGTTGATCGCAACGAGTATTTTGGGAAGCAAGAAGGCGCAGCCTCCTGCATCTCTAGGTCTTAACTACTTCCGCGAAGAGCGCTGACTGCACGTTAGGACTCGAAACGGCTCTACCGTCTCGCGCTCGACCGGTCACGTACAAGGAGTACGCTCCCGCCCGCTCGCTCACGGGGCGTTTGTCTTCAACCCTTCCGTGCGGTCAGCGGTCGTAAGGTAAAAACATATGAATTCGCGCAGTTACGTGCAACAAGTGCGTGCCTGCGCGTTTTTTATTGCGCTCAAGGTGGAAAAACGAGACGTTTCGCATTTTCAATTTGCTTGTGAGGGATATTGAATTTTTTTGATAGTTGTGCTATCATAAGGTATGATCACTCTTGGTTTGAAGAATTATTTCAAAAGTTATCGGTTCTTTTTTGTCCCGTTGGGGGCGTTGTCGCTGGGAATTGTGGCGGGGCTTTCCATTATGGTGCCTATGAGCATTAACGCCATCAAGGAATTTATCACCGGCGTGGCAAAAATGATGGGCGAGATGTCCTTTGATTGGGACGCGGTAAAGCGAACGTTGCTTCTTTCCTTGCAATCTTTAGACTGGGCGCATCCGCAAGCGGTGGTGCAAGAAGTTTTTTCCAAAGAGTACTTAGGTGATCTGTTGCGCCGCGCGGCGGAAGCCGCGTTGGGGGATACCTCCTCCGTCGCCGCGCAGTTTGAAACGCTGGTGGGCGAAACGGTGGGCAAGGTGGCAACCTCCCTTGCGGTGGGGGTGTTTTTGGCGGCGCTCGGCGGACTTTTGGGGTATTTCGTAACGCGTTCCTTGATCCGTCACGACGTTGCCAAGCGTTCCGTTTTCAAGGCGCTGTTAAACAGTATCGTAAAGACCGTGCTCAACGTTACGGTCATCGCTTTTGGCGTATGGCTGATCTCCAAAACCCAACAGTACGCGGCGCTCGCCTTCCTTTTGACCGTGGCGCTGTACGGCGCGGTCTCTTTCTTTGAGGCGTACCTTGTGCATGGGTACAAAAAGATCCCGTTAAAAAAGGTCATGAGCGTGAAAAACCTGTTTGAAATCCCCATTCTAACTTTGATAGAGTTTGTTATTGCGGCGATCGTTTATACCGGCATCAGCCTTTTGACAAACGAACTCGTGAGCATGTACGTTTCCTTTGCCATCTTTGTTATAACCATCATTTGCGTTCAACTCAACGCCGAAGCGTATGTAAAAAGTTTGGTCGAAAGCGAAAACAAAAACGCCATAGATAAAAAGGCGTTTGAAGCGGCGTACGCCGCGCTGGCGCGTGAGCACAAGAAAAACGACGCGCATATTTCCAAAGCCGTTGCCAAGGAAGAGGAGACCGTCGTGGAAGCGGTGGTCGAAGCGCTTACGGAAGGCCCCGAACCCGTTGTTGAAAAGGAGGGCACGGGTGCGGAGCAAGCGGACGCCGAGGATCAGCGCGCGCGGGAATAACCTGCGCGGGATTATATTTCGTTAATTTTTTCATCAAATACTTTGAAAAAGTAGTATAATTATCGTATGGCATCGAAGATATTCAAAAAATCGGCGCTTGTTGCGCTTGCCATATTGCTTGTTGCGCTTTGCGTTTTCTTTGCTTGCGCTTGCGAAGGCAAGGAGAAGGTGGAAGTGGATTTTTCCGTCAAGGAGACGATCTCCGTCGGTGGCTCTTTTTCATTTGAAGTTACCTTCACGGGGGAGAAGGGAGCCGTCGCCGCGTGCGAAAAGGAAGTCTGCCTTTTTGAAGTGATCGCGGGGGGCGATGTCGCCACGATCGAGGACTGTACCCTCGTAATTTCAAACGACGCCAAGATCGGCGACGTCTTTTCCGTCAAGTTGACGGTAAACGGCGTGACTGCCGTTAAGGAATTCACCGTTGAGGCGGGCAAGCCCGTCCAAAGCGTAACGCTGATCTGCGCCGATAGCGTGGAAGCGGGCGAAACTGTTTCCCTTCGCGCGGACGTTCTCCCCGCGGAGATCAACGTTCTTCCCGTTTACACCGTCGTTTCGGGTGACGCCACCATTGAAGGCAATCTTTTGAAGGTTTCCGATACGGCGGATGGCGGCGAAATCGTCGTCAAGGCAACCGCCGGCGGCGTTTCTTCGGAAGAAAAACACCTTACGGTCACCACCACGCAAACGCGCGAGTTGTATTTGACGTTGGCGAGGAGCCGCGCTCTTCCCGGCGAAAGTTTGCCTTTTGTTGCAACCAAATCTCCCGCCGAAAGCACCTATCCCATTGAATTCTCCCTTGAAAAAGGGTCCGCCATTGCGGAGATCGACCTTGCGCAGATGGCGCTTATCCTCTCGGACGAAGCCCCCATGGGCGCCGAGGTGGTCTTGGTGGCGCGTTCCGGCGTCAAGGAGGCCAAGCAAACGCTCGTGGTCGGGTACCCCGCGGCGGAGCAGATCATCGCGCGCAGCGGCGGCATCGTCGTCCCCGGCGCGGATAAGACCATCGAATATACGCTCTATCCCGAGTCGGCGGACCGTTCCACCATCTCCGTTTCCCTCGTGGAAGGGGAGGATTACGTTGAATGGAACGGCGGGGAGACCTTCCGCGTGACGGCCGCCGCGCCGCAAGGGGCGGAGATCACCTTCCTGATCGAAGCGGACGAGGACCTTTTCACCACCGTTTCTTACACGGTTGGCAACAAAGTCTTGACCGCGCTTTCCATTTCCACGACGGACTCTCTTGAGTATTTAAGAAGCGGTGATTCCGTGACGTTCTCGCATCAAACCGTTCCGGCGGGCGTGCAGCAAGAAGTGCATTATCGCGCGACGCTCGGCGCGGACCTCGTCGTGATCAACGGCAACGTGGTCACCGTCAAAGACGGCGCCGATATCGGCACGGTAAAAGTGGTTGCGGAAAGTGACGACGGCACGGTCAGTAACGAGATCGAGATCACGGTCAGCGGCAGGTATGTCAGGCGCGTTTACCAAAATTGGTCCAACGTGAGCCTCGCCGTTTACGGCGAGAACGCCGGGGTGTGGATGGTGCTTCCTCCCGTGATGAACGCGGGGTGTTTGACCGTCATCGTCCCTTACGAAGTGGTTGACCTCGTGCTTGAAGGCTGTTACGACGGCACCGATGAAACGGCGTACAAGGACCTCTACTTCTATTTCAGAAACACGTCGGAACGCTCTGTCACCTTGTGGAACTTCGGCACCATTGCCACGCAAGGACTAGGCGGTACGGTGTTTGACTTCGGCTCCTCGGGCGAAACGGAGGTGGTCCTCAAAGGGCAAAACCTCATTCGCGCGGATAGCCCCTATTACATAGACAACACTTGGCAGCAGATCGACGGCGTTTGGAACAACGGATATTCTTCCGGCTCCAATCAAGAGATGATGCGCCGTTCGGGCATGCCCGGTTACCGCGGCACGACGGGCGGCACGGCAGTCAGCGGCTATTCCTTGACCTTTACGGGGCAGGGTAGGTTGACCGTCGCCGCAGGCAGCGGCGTCAACGGTACGGCGGGCGGCAAAGGCGCGGACGCAGCTTACGACGGAAGCTTTGCTTACGTTTCCGGCGCGGGCGGCGACGGTGGCAACGGCGGCGACAGCGGCTCCGCCATCTATGCCTACAACGTGTATTTCCGTTCCGGTTTGGTCACTGCCGTTCCCGGCAACGCCGGCATCGGTGGGGCGGGCGGTACGGCAGGCTCCCTTGCGGGGTTAAACGGTTACGACGTGACCAAGACTTCGGGCGTGACCGGCGCCAGGGGTGAAAACGGCATGCCCTATCCCGCGGTCAACGCAAAAACCATCCGTGGCACTCACTACGTTTCCGCCACCGGCGAAGTCAGCAGTTTGAGCGCCGTTTACGTGGGCACGATCTCGGATATTACCGATAAGCTTTCGCGCTTCTATGGCGTTTCGGTCTACTACGGCACGAACCTTTACAATCCCTATAAGAACAAGAACAAGAGCAGCCGTTATTTGATGGAACAACAAACCGACGCCACCGTTTTGATGCAGCAAGCCAACTTCTTGATGTACACGATGTCGATGATGCCCAAAAACTGCTGGAACGAGCTCGGCGCCCGCAACGGCAAGGTGAATATTTACCTCTGTAAGTCCATTACTTCGGGCTCGGGCAGCGTCATCCTCGGTTTGACCAGCGATTCAAACAACGTTTGGTTCGCTACCTTCGGCACCGATCTTCGCGGCGTGAATTACAGCAGTTATTTCAACATTATGTTGCACGAATTCACGCACGTATTCCACTACAATTTCGCCAAGAGCACGCGCACGGCGTTTGAGACCGAACTCAAGAGCTACAACTACGGGTTGGATTACAAGAGTTCTTACGGCTCCACCGAGCGCGTCTACGGCGTCAACTCTCGCTACGATGAGACCAACAGCTGTTTCTTCACGGCATATTCCCGCAAGAACGTGATGGAGGATACGGCGGAGACCGTTTCCATTGCGGCGACCTTCCGCGCCGCGGTCATCCCCATGACGGAGGGCACCACGCTTAGGAAGAAGGCAGAATGCCTTGCCAAGGCGTTCCAAAGGGAGTACGAAACGCTCTCGCCCTTCTTTACGGGCAAGTTCCTTTTTGCGGATAGGCGATTGGCGTAGCGGGAAGTGCGACGACGCACGTGAAGGATGCTTGTCGCACACGTGAAGGACCTCGCTAAATGCGAGGCGTGAAGTGTTTCCTTCGGAAACGTGAAGTGTCGAGCGGCGCTCGACGAAAAGGACGAAACAATAGAAATCGAAATGCTTTTGGAACGAAGTGACTCGCAACTTGCGCCAAAGGAGCAAGCTTCACTATTCGCGGAACGCGAATAACTTCACTTGACGAAGTCAAACTTCACTCCGTACTAAGAGTAAGGAGCTTCATTGCAAAGCAAAGGGACTTCCCTTCATAACAAAAAAAGAGGACACAGTATGGCAAGTAAAGAACCCGAAAGAAAGGTAAAGAAAACGGCGAAAAAATCAGCGAAAAGGGCGGTCAAGGCGGCAAAGAAGCACCCGAGCTTAGTCATAGCGATCGTGGTCATTCTCGTGATCGTTATCGCGGTGGGCGTCGTGCTTTACTTCAAAGTCGACACGGTGCACGACTTCGTCGATTCGCTTTTCAAGGTGGAGCAAAATAACAGCGTGGGTGGCAACGATCCGCCCAAGGCGGGCACCTACGGCGACAAAGATCTCTCCTTCCACTTCCTTGAATTGGGCAACAACTATACCGGCGACAGCACCTATATTAAGGCGGGCGACGTGGACATCTTGATCGACGCGGGCTCTCGTCAGGACAGCGCGGATGACATCGCTACCGAGGTCAACAAGTACTGCACCGACGGCAAATTGGAATACGTGATCGCTACGCACGCGCACCAAGATCATATTGAAGGGTTCGTGAACACAAAACAAAACGATGGTATCTTCCGCAGATTTGAATGCGAAACAATTATAGAATTTGTAAAGACAAACCAAGGATTGGAAACGGCAAAAGGGAATCCCACGCTTTATGCCAATTATCTGACGGCGCGAAATGAAGAAGTGGCAGCGGGAGCAAAATGCTATACGGCGCTTGAATGTTGGAATAATCAGAACGGCGCGCAAAGAACATATGTGCTTGGGGAAGGGATGAGCATGAGCATTCTCTACCAAAAGTATTATGAGCAGAAAGCAACAAAAGAAAACAATTATTCCGTTTGCGTGCTGTTTACGCATGGTGACAAGCATTATTTGTTTACGGGAGATCTTGAGAAAGACGGCGAGAAATCTTTGGTTGAAAGCAACGATCTCCCCGAAGTGGAAATGTACAAAGCGGGGCATCATGGCTCGGGGACGTCTTCAAATGACGCTTTGCTTTCCGTAATCAAGCCCAAGATGGTTTGCGTTTGCTGTTGCGCGGGATCCATAGAGTACACACAAGAAAAGGCAAACACTTTCCCCTCGCAGGAATTTATCGACCGCGTTGCTCCCTATACTGACAAGGTGTACGTCACCACGGTGGGGAGCGTGCAATTTAACGATACGAAAAACAAATACGAGGACGTCGGTTTTGCCTCGATGAACGGCAACATCACGGTGCTGAGTTCGGGCGGCAACGTTACGGTAACTTGCTCCAACAACAATACCTTGCTAAAGGATACCGAGTGGTTTAGTCAAAATCGAACGCGACCACCGGCATG
>JAGAAA010000045.1 GCA_017615495.1 Clostridia bacterium | reverse complement strand
GGCGGTCATTTGCGAACTTGAGGTGGAAGGCAGCGAAGAAGGGGAGATCTTTGAAATGATCAACCCCGTCATTAAGTCCAAAAAGGGCAAGCAGGTGGGCCCCGAAGGGTGCCTTTCCGTCCCCGGCAAAACCTGTGACGTCGAGCGTCCGCAAACCATCACCGTCGTTTATCAGGATCGCAACGGCGTCAAAAAGGAGAGGGAACTTTCCGATTTCAACGCCGTCGTCGCTTCGCACGAGATCGACCACCTCAGCGGCATCCTCTTTTACGACAAAGAGGTCAAAGTCAAAAAGTAAGGAGGCGCTATGAGAGTTTTGTTCCTCGGTACTCCCGATTTTGCTATCCCGTCGCTCCGCGCGATCATGGCGTCTAAGCACACAGTGATCGGCGTCGTTACGCAACCCGACAAGGAGGGCAAGCGACTCGTGATGACGCCGCCCGCCGTCAAGGTGGAAGCGGAAAAACTGGGGTTGCCCGTTTACCAATTCGCAAGCCTGCGCAAGGAAGGGGTGGAACTCGTGCGTTCCCTCGCCCCCGACGTTATGGTCACCGCGGCGTTTGGTCAAATTCTTTCGCGTGAACTGTTGGCGCTTCCCAAGTATGGCGTTTTCAACGTGCACGGCTCGCTTCTTCCTTTGTATCGCGGCGCAAGTCCCATTCAGTCCTGTTTGCTTAACGGGGACAAAATTACGGGCGTGACCATCATGCGCACCGCCTACGAAGTGGACAGCGGCGACGTCATTCTCAAAAAGGAACTTCCCATTTTGCCCGAAGACAACGCCGGCACCTTGTTTGACAAGATTGCCACGCTTGGCGCGGAAGGCATCGTGGAAGCGTTGGACCTTTTGGAAAAGGGAAGCATTACCTATACGCCGCAAGACGCGTCGAAAGCCACCTTCTGCAAAATGATCGTCAAGGCGGATGCGGAGATCACCAAGGAAACCACCGCGACGCAAGCCATCAATATGGCGCGCGCTTATAACCCGTGGCCGGTAGCTTTCCTCACCGTTCAAGGGGAAAGGCTTCGCGTCTTTAAGGCGGAGGCGGCGGCTAAGAAGGGCGCCGAGGGAAGCTTTTACGCTGAAAACGGCGAACTTTACTTGAACTTGCCGGGTGGCGCTTTGCGTCTTATCACGGTGCAAGCCGACGGCAAAAAACAAATGTCCGGCAAGGAGTATTTGATCGGACATAAGTCCGTTTTGGAGAAGGTGCTCGGATGAAATCCCTCGTCGAAGCGTATCGCGCTTTGTCCGACGTCTACTTAAAAGGCAGTTGGATCGGGGAAGCGGTAAAACGTTATCCCGCTTTGCTTTCCGACAAGGGCGCTTATCGTTTGGTTTATTCCGTCGTCGAGCGGGAATTCCTTTCGGAGTACCGCATTGCGCGATTGACCGAAAAACCGCCCAAAGGAGCGGTCAAACTTTTGCTTAAGATGGGAATGGCGCTCCTCGACGAGTTCTCCGTGCCCGATCACGCGGCGGTCAACGCCGTAGCCGAAACGGCAAAGAAGGTAGGAAAGGGTGGCGTGTGCGGCTTTGTCAACGCCGTTTTGCGCCGCTACGCAAAAGAAGGGAAGGAATTGTATCCCACCGATCCGGACGAACTGTTGTCGGTAAAAAGCAACCGTCCGCTTTGGCTGGTAAAGCGTTACGAAAAGGAATTGGGCGCCGCAGCGGAAACCCGCCTGACCGAAAAGCCGACGGTAAAGACCCATCTTCGTCCCGCGGTGGCGTTTGGAAAAGACGCCTTGCGCCAAGCATTAAAAGACAAAAACGTAACGTTTGAAGAAACGGAATACGGTTTTTACGTGGGGGAAGTGGGCGCCGTGTCAGACCTTCTTAGCGAAGGCAAAGCGACCGTGATGTCCTACGGCAGCGCCGAAGTGTGCGAAAACGTTCCGTATGCGGGGGGCAAGATCCTCGATCTGTGCGCCGCGCCGGGCGGTAAAAGCGTGCTCCTTGCGGAAAAGCACAAGGCGGAAGTCGTCGCCTGCGATTTGTACGAACACCGCGTGGAACTGATCGAAAAGTACGCCGCACGAATGCGTGTCGGTACCGTCAAACCGACGGTATGGGACGGCACCCGTTTGAGGGAGGAATGGAAACAAAGTTTCCAAACCGTCTTGGCGGACGTGCCTTGCTCGGGCTTCGGATCGCTCGCATCCAATCCCGACGTGGTGCTGAACCGTACGGAAAGCGACCTTGCCGCCATCGTCAAAACGCAAAAGCAACTACTCGCCGCGGCGGCGGAATACGTTGCGCCGGGCGGGGCGCTTGTGTACGCAACTTGTTCCGACCTCCCGTCCGAAGACGAGGACGTCGTGAATTGGTTTTTGAAGACGAGGGAAGAGTTTTCCCTTGAAAAACAACAATATACCGATCCCGCGCTTGGGGGCGGCGAATGCTACTATTTTGCCGTATTGAGGAAAAGATGAAATTACTGACCGACTTTTCTTTAGAAGAATTGAAAGAATTGATGGCGTCTTACAAAGAGCCGTCTTTTCGCGCGGAGCAATTGTATTTGAACCTCTATATGGGCAAGGACTTTGCCGAGATGACGAACGTTAGCAAGGCGCTCAAGGATCGTTTGGTCGCCGAGGGGTACGCCGCGGTAGGGGTGCGCATCCTCGAAAACTACGTTTCAAAACTCGACGGCACGGTAAAATTTCTCTTTTCGTTAAACGACGGCAACATCGTGGAAGGGGTGCTGATGCGCTACAAGTACGGCAACACGCTTTGCATTTCCACGCAAGTAGGCTGCCGAATGAATTGCGCCTTTTGCGCTTCGGGCTTGGAAGGCTTAAAACGCAACTTGACCGCGGGGGAGATCTTGGGCGAAGTCATTGCCGCCAACCGTTTTGACGGGGGCGACCTT
>JAGAAA010000044.1 GCA_017615495.1 Clostridia bacterium | reverse complement strand
GTTTTCCACTTCCTTTTCCTCTTCGTAGAAGTTGTCCCTATAAAGTATCGTAGCGTAATAGGTGATGTTGCCGCCAAGTTCACAAAGCGTCGCGGGATCTTCCGCTTCCATATTCACTTCGGCGTCTTCGGAAATAAACTCACCGCAACCGTACGAACAGTAGAAGCAAAGAGACGCCGTGACTTCGTCGTTTTCTCCCGTGCCCCAATCGAAGGTCTCGCTTGCCTCGGAGAAGTCGTGACCGTGCGCCGTTTCTTCAAACACTTGCACCACGTCGTCGGTATAGGTTACCCCTCCGTAAGTAAGCGAAGCGGTGAAGGTGCGGAAAGCATCCGTCTCACATCCGGCGGGAGTATCGATGTGGGTGAGTTCCACATCCTCCGAAAGAGTCACAACGTGCTCGGAATTATGCGAGCAAACCAATCTTGCCACCGCCGTATACCCCATGATCGTCGGAGAACCGCTTGTAACGTTGCCCTCATCCGACGAATACACGGGCGACCAAACAAAGCAGTCAAACTCGTAATCGTGGCCGAGCGCCGTATCATCCAAGACGAGTTCCTTGCTATCCGTATACGAACTTCCCTTGTAGGAAAGCGATGCGACATAGGTGCGAACGAGGTTTTCTTCGCAAGAAGCGGCGCTGTCGGTATAGGTAATGGTCACGCCCTCCGCCGTGGTCAAAACGTGCTCGAGATCGTGCGAACAAACGAATCTTGCCATCACGGTATAACCGATGATGGGCATATATTCGTCCGAAGAACCGGGCTCGTCCGAAATGACCGGATCGTCGGAACCCGCTCCCACATAGCCGTGCCCGTCCGAGGTGTTTACGTCCTCATCCGAAGGATAAACGGGAGTCCAAACAAAACCGTCAAACGAGTAGTCGTGTCCGAACGCCGTCAAAACGTCAGTCTTTCTGTCGGTGAACGTCCTGCCGTCATACGTTGCCGTAGCGATATGAACGACGGCGCCATCCGTTTCGCAGGTGGCGGGGGTCTCGCTGTCGGTGACGGTTGCCGCAACAGTCAAAGGATCCCCTCCGTTTTTATCCGGGAAGGAAACGCTTGCCGCGGAAGTGCCCGTCCAGGACCAAACCCCTCCGTCAAAATCATATTCAGGAGGCAACGGTTCGGGCTCGGGTTCGCCGCCCCATTCAAATTCCTCAACCGCTTGCGTCTTGCCGCCCACGCTCAAAGTAACGCTGACTTTGGCGGGAGAATTCAAGCGGAAAGTAAAGGTTTTTTCCTTGGCTACGTCATCGGTGACGAAGAGGGTATCGCCTTTTTCGTTCTTTGCCGTAACGGTATAAAACTCGCTGGGCTTCAAGGGCACGCCTTGGACGAAAATGCTGACTTCCGCATCCGAGATCAAAACCGTCAAAGTGCCTTTTTCAATGGGTTTAGCCGCCGTGCAGAAGGATTGCTCCACCTGCACTTCGCCCTCGCCGTTTTTGATGGTGACCAAATATTCCTTATCCGGCTCCAAGCCCGCAAAAGTAAACAGTTCGCCCGCCATAACGGTAAGCGACTCTGAAACACCGTTGCCCGAAATGGTTGCCTGATAATAGGGGTCTTCGAGTTCCCCCTCCCCTTCAGTGACAAGTTCCAACCGAAAGGTCAGGCTTGTATAATCTGCCATAACCAGCGAAAGATTTACGCCGAGAACCGCGAGGAAAGTAGTCACTACAATGACCGCCGTCACCACACTTGCGGCAACAACGCCTGCAATTGCCGTAACACCGCCGCCCATAGCGGCGGCAATGGAACGCGTTGCCGTTTCGGTGGTTTTTGCCGCGGAGGCAGGCGATGAAGAAGCGGGCGCGGAAGTTTCCGTCCCGGAACCGGCGTTATCGGTAGGCGGAGTTGTGCCTCCCATCGTCCTGCGGTGCTTGCTTATATTCTTTTCCGCAGAGGCGGTAAAATGTTCCTTGGGAGCCGCCGCTTCACCGAGGTTCTGCAAAGAATGCTCGCGAATAAAGTTCGAAGAATCGTTAAAAAACCTTCTTTGTCCTTCCGCGTAGCCTGTCCGATCCAGACCGTCGGGGTTATTTATTTTGATTTGGCTATGTTCCTCTTTCATTCCTTAATCAAAGGTCGGTATTGTCGCCGTCTCCGATGTTCTTGCTGAGTTCCTTTTGCTCGCTGACAAACTGCGCCGCATCGCGTTGCTGCTTTTTGGTAGCGTCCTCGAAAACGGTGGGCTGATGGATGACCACTTGAGTGAAAGGAATGTTGATGTTGTTCTTATCAAAAAGGAGTTTGAATTGGCGGTTCATATCGCGCTCGACCTGGTACCTGGCGCCCTCGTCGCACTGCGCCACAAAGCGGATGACCACGGCGGAATCCCCAAGTTCGGAAACACCGCGGTAATAAGGACCTTCCTTGATGTCGGGGATCGCCTCCTTAACTTCATTCAAATGCGCTTTCAGGATGGACTCCACCCTCTCCAGCGATTCGCCGTACTCGATGCCGATATCGCACACCGCAAGGGAAAGCTGATTTGTCATGTTGATGACCGTCTTAAGGTCCGCGTTGTTTATGATCTTGATGTTGCCGCCGATATCCTCGATCTGCGTCGTACGGATGCCGATCTCCTTGACCGTGCCGCGGAAGCCGTCCACCACGATGATGTCGCCCACGTCGAAGACCTTTTCAAACACGATGAAAAGACCCGCGATGATATCCGCAATGAGCGGCTGTGCGCCGAGACCGACGACCAATCCCAAAATTCCGATACCGGCGAGGATGGCTGCTGTGTCAACGCCTACCGTCTTTAAGATGAAGAACAACAGGACGATGATGGCTGCGTACTTGATCAAGCTACAGATGATATCCACAATGGCCTTACCCCTATGCAACGGCGTAGCAAGCTTTTTTAAAACGAATCGAACGATCCAACTTGCGCCAAGCAGGAAGACGATGTAACTGGCGATGCGGATCGCCGGATTGAACACCCCCGCTTTGGAGAAGATGTTCAAGCTGCGCCAAAATACGCTGGTCGGACTAAAGAAGTTTTTGCCGCCCACCATCAAGACCACGTACGCGATAAGCACGAGGTAAGCAAGACACTTCAAAGCAAAGTCCGCCGTAAACTTGAAGTTTTTAAAATAATCCTTAATTTTTCCCGCCTGTTTCATAAAAGACTCCTTTTCTTTTATCGTACATTCGGCGCATATGCGCCCGGGCAATGCCCTATTTGTTAATTATATCACTTTTATATACCTTTTTAAAGCATTAATATAAAGTTTCACTGTTTATCAAGTTTACTATAAAATATTACTTGCATATTTAATAACGCATTGATACAATAGTAATAGTTTTTTTAGGGCAAGGAGTCGACGATCTCTTGAGGACTACGCGACTTGCTTTGAAGGACAAAACCTCTTCCGAGTTTGGTTTACTCTTTCCCTAAATTAAACTCCATAACGCTACGACAACGAGGCAGTCTCAAAAGGATCGTAGCGTTTTTGATTTAAGGGTATAAACGCGCTCAGGCGCGACCGAAATCGGTTGGAAATACGCCGATAAAGAGCACAAATTCCTCCACTTGGCAAAAATGAGGATCTTCCTTCCCCCCTACGTTGGCGGCAGGCTGAGTTTCAACATGGTCGACTGATTGATAAAACAAAAACAGAGGAGAAAGATGTACAAGTTTTACGGAGCGGAAACGCCGGCGGTAACGCCCGTTGCTGAAGAATATAAAAGCATTGCCGACCAAAGGCAACTTTACGACCTTTTAAAAAAGGTTTGGAGCGCGGATACCTGCGCGCCTCGTCTCCGCGCGGAATGGTCAAAGCAGAACCCCACCTTGGGGCAATGCTCCATCACCTCCTTCCTTGCGCAAGACGTCTTTGGCGGCGAGGTGTACGGTGTGCCGCTTGCGGGCGGGGGCTTCCATTGCTACAACGTGGTGAACGGCATCCGGTTTGACCTTACCAGCGAGCAATTCGGGGAGGAAAAGTTGGTCTACGACGAGCGCTTCCCCCAAAGCCGCGAAGAGCACTTTACGGACGAGGAAAAATTTGCGCGGTACAAAAAACTCCGCGACGGACTGAAAGAGTTACTTAAATAAAAAAGAAGCCCGACTTGCGTCGGGCTTTTTTCTTACTTTTTCGCTTCCTTTTGCAGGCGCTCGATGATGGACTTATCCGCCGGACAAAAGAGGTAAAAAGGGATCTCTTCCGGCGTGATCCATTGGATGGCGTTGCCCTCCATCGAGGTTGGCTCCCCTTCTTTGACGGTAGCGCGAAACAACGTCAAATGCACGGGGATATCCGGGTAATCGTACTCGACGGTCATATAGGGTTCGCCCACTTCCACCGTGACGCCGATCTCCTCCTTGCATTCGCGCACGAGGGCTGCCTCTAAAGTTTCGCCCTGCTCCGCTTTGCCACCTACGAATTCCCACATACCGGCGCGCGCCTTCCCTTCGGGACGGCGGCAGATCATAAAGCGATCTTCCTTGTAAATAAGCGCGGCTACGACCTCTCTTCTTTTGTCCATAGTTTCCTCCGATCGTTGTTATTATACTACAACGAAAAGCAAAGGAAAAGTCAATATCCCAAAAAGCGGGTGCCCAGGTCCAAAACTTTTGTGACGTAAGGGCTGGACAGCGAGTAATGCACGATCTTGCCCACGCGACGCGTCTTTACCAAGCGGAGGGCGCGCAAAAAGGCAAGCTGATGCGATACGGTGCTTTGCTTTTCGCCCAGCATCAAGCAAAGGTCGGTGACGCACATTTCGGTGATGCACAGCGAGGAAAGTATCTTAACGCGGGTGGCGTCGCTGAACACCGAAAAGAAGTCGGCGATATCGGCGACGACCTCGTTTTTGGGCAAATAGTATTTGATCACGCTCTCGTCGTGCCGGGTCAGGCGAAGCGTCGCGGCTCTTTCATTCACAACTTTTATGGTAGAAGACATATAAAAAACTGTCAACGGCGAAGAAGCGCGTCTTTTGACAAGAATAAAACGAAAAAGGAGGAAAACCATGCAAAACGGCGGAATGCTCCTGATCCTTTTGCTTCTTTTGATCTACACCTTCGGAGGAAGCGGCAGCCTGACGACGGAAAACCTGACTTTGATCATTCTCGCCCTCTCCTTTTTGGTGGCGGGAAACGAACAAACGTTTGAGGGATGCGGATGCGGGAGGGCACAGTAAAATTACTTCTTTTTCAAAACGGGCGCAAGCCGCCTTTCCAGCACGTCGTACAACGCGGTAAAGGCAAAATGGAAGATCACAAAGACCGCGGTCAACACGACGAAGATCACCAAAAACTTACCCCATACGGGCAAGTTGTCCACGATGGGGAAATCCTCCACCGTCAACCCGATGGCAAAATAAGTGGCGACAAACGAAAGGTTTGCGAAAACCACCTCGAGGGGAAGCACGATCACGCGCTTTTTCAGATATTTTCGAAGGAGATAATCCACGATAGGATATAGCCCAAACATCAAAACGAAGGGCATCACAGCCACGTATCCGACGAATACGAAGGAAAGCCCCGAAGCCGCCACGTAAGCGAGAACAGAGCCGCGAAGGCTATCCGCCATCATCGGAAGGGTCAAAATGACCGACGCCAAGGCAAGAAAAGTAAGGGTAAGTACCCCCACGAAATAAGAAAGCACCACCGCGCCCACCGCAAGCGCCGCGGTAATGCCCGATAGTGCTATTTCTCTTGCCGTTATTTTTTTCATGTCAGCAACAGCGGATCAGATCTCCGCCCATGCATTCGCAACAACAATCGGCGCAGATCAAGGTGGTGCAGCAATCCGCTGCGCCCTGACGGCGAGCGTAACCGTCGTCGTACGCCTGATAACTGCGCTGCTGCGCGCCCGCGTTAGGCGTCGGACCGCCCTCGACGGATTCGTGACGCTTCATTCGCTCCAACGTTTCTTTATACTTGACGTTTTCGGGGTCCATATTGATCGCCATTTCAAGCTGCGCCTTGGCTTCGTAATTCCACCCCTTTGCGTGATAAACGGCGGATTGGTAATAGTGCCATTCGGCGCCGCGATCGGAAACGTTGTCCAAAGCGGCTTGCGCCTTGTCCACATCGTTTTTCTTCAAAAGATCGGCAATATGAGAGTAAACCCCCTTGACCTCGCTACCGCGGGCAAGGCGTTCCATCGCTTCACGATAAGCATCCTCGATCTCCGAAAGCTTTTTCGCGGCCTTTTTGCCGCCGTCGCCCTCCAAATGGATCTCCATTCGATAGGAATCGCGAAGGGTCTCGTAAGCCTGTTGCACTTCGGCTTGCGTGGCGTTTTGGTCTACGCCAAGCACTACAAACGGATCCTTGTGCATTTTCCGTCCTCCCTGCTTAATACTGTGGAGATGCGGCTACGTAAGCCGTACCAAAGGGTGTTGGTGACCACGCCTTCGTTCTCCCCCATCTTAACGTCGCGGTAGGCGTCTTCCACCCCGCGAACGATGTCTTCCATAATAAACTCGAGATCTTCGCCTTTTGCCTTTTTGAGTTCGGCAAAGGAACTTGCCGCAAAAGTTCTGTAAAAGGCGTTGAACCTCTTTTTCTTTACGTCCTCGTCGTAATCGTCGAGGGCATCCATAAAGTAAACGTATTTGCCCAAAAGATACCCGAGCTTTTCAACCGACGGAGAATTTTTTTCCCCCGCGAGAAACCCAAACACCTTTTTCATCATATCGGCAAAGGGCTCCGCCGCGGCGTTTAAAAACGCGCCGTTTTGCTCCTCCGCCAGCTGCTTTTTGAAACATTCGTCCGCAAAGGACGCAAGTTCCGGCTCCTTTTTCCTCGCACGTTTGATCGCCCGAGAGAAAACCAACCTTTTGAGGAAGGTGCCTTCCCCATCCGCTTTGTCGTCCGCGATCTTGATGCCGGCAAGGATCAAATTGAGCCTGGCAATGCGGCGCGTCAAGGGCGAGACAGCCACGATGGGACGCCTTTTGGGGTTCAAGACGCATCCCTTCATCACAATTTGGGGCTTTTGCTCCAAAAGGTCGTGGAAGAAAGCGCTGATGAACGCGACGTCGTAATTGACCGTCAAGCGAGCGAATTGCCCGCTCTCCTTTTTCATCGCGTGACAAACTCCGCAATAATTCGCACGGAAAAGGACAAAGTCCTTCATGAAAAGATTGGGCTTGTCAGGCGTTACGTAACCAAACATCAGTCTACGATGAATCCTATCTTCTTTCTGACTTTTTGCATCGTGCGCTCCGCAATGCGAGAGGCCTTTTCCGCCCCTTCCTTCATAATACGCGTGAGCTCCGCTTTATCCGCCAAGTACTCGGCGTACTTCTTTTGCACCGGAACGAGCGCGTCCACGACCGCAGACCCTACCGCAAGCTTAAAGTCGCCGTAACCCTTGCCCTCGAAGCGCTTTTCCGCCTCCTCGATGCTCTCCCCCGTAAAGGCGGAGTAAATGGAAAGCAAATTGGAAATGCCCGGCTTATCCTCCGAGAAAACGATGCGATTGTCGCTGTCCGTCACCGCGCGCTTGAATTTGCGCATAATGACGTCGGGCGGGTCGATGATGGACACCGTTGCGTTTTGGTCCTTATCCGACTTGCTCATCTTTTCCAAGGGGTTTTGCAAGCTGGTAATTTTAGCGCCCTGCTTGGGGATATACGGCTCGGGCACCACGAAGGTCTCGCCAAAACGGTTGTTAAAACGGATGGCAATATCACGCGTGAGCTCCAAGTGTTGTTTTTGGTCCTTGCCGACG
>JAGAAA010000043.1 GCA_017615495.1 Clostridia bacterium | reverse complement strand
GAAGTAAAGTGCGCCGTAACGCTTGACGATATTTGCGCCGGGCACCCGGGAAAACGGTGTCACAAGCTTGCCGCGGCGCGGCTGACAAAGGCTGTCAAAACCTTGCTTTAAGAGTTGAATGAGCGCATTTTGCGCTCATTTCATTTTTGGTTTTTTCTTTACAAGCACGATAACTTACTATATAATGGAGTTATGAAAAACTTTCGGGACGTTTGCTCGTCAGCTTATTTTTTGATCGCGGCGCAAGTGATCCTCTCCGTTGCCGTGGCGGCGGGGGCGATTTTTTACACTTACGCAAACGTCGTTGTTTTTCGCCTTTGGAAGGTGGTTTTGATCGACCTTGCCTTCGTGCTTTGTTCCGGCGCGATGTTTGCTTTGGTCTATTTTGAAAAGCATCCCGATTGCAAAGCGTGGCACCTCGCCTTTCCTTTCGTGATCGGCGCGGGCATCTTCTCGGCGCTCTTTTTCGGCGCGCAGGCGATCGCTTCATCTTTTGCTAACCCCACCGCGGTTTGTTTGATCGCGGTTTCCGTCGCTCTTGCCTTCATCCTTGCTTGCGTTGTGGCGCAGGACGCATTTGCCGTCAAGCGCGACCGCAAGTTTTTGCTTTTGCTCACCGTTCTTTTTGCCATCGGCGTTTACGTCGGCACCATCGTGCTTTCCTGCTTGACTTTACCGCACGGGCTTTTGTTCAAGAGTCTTTCCAAGGATAAGCACGAGTTTTGTGTGGCAAGCGCGGAAGAGTATCAACTTACCGACGCCGACCGCACCGCGGGGAAACGTTGGCTCTCGGAATCCCTCGCAGGGGAAACCCCCGCCTTCGACTTCCGCTTGGAAGGCAAGCGCTTTACCGAAACGCTTTCCGCTTGGAACGCAGCGACGGTGACTTCTTCGGAAGATGCGGCGGGTGACCTCACCTTGATCCGCACCTATACCCATTCTTCGGGGGTGGAAGCCCGCGTGGAAGCCAAGTATTACGACCAAACCGCCACCGTGGAATGGACGGTGTACGTCACCAACCGCGGCTTAGAAAGGAGCGCGATCCTTTCCGATCTGCACGCTTTGGACGCAACGCTCCCCGTTTGCGCTTCGACGCTTTACTTTAGCGGCGGCAGCAACGAAGCCAACGACGACTTCGCTCTTTACTCCCGCAAACTTGGCAAAACGGAGTACGTTTTCGATACCGTAAACGGCAGGTCGTCCAAACTCTATTTGCCCTTCTTCAACCTCTGCGGCAAGGAGGGTGGCGCCACCCTCGGCATCGGTTGGTCGGGGCAGTGGAGGGCAACCTTCTCCGGTGGTAAAAACGCAAAGGTCTGCGTCGGACAAAGTTACCTCGAAGGATACCTTGATCCGGGTGAGACGGTGCGCAGCCCCCTCGTCTCCTTGTGTTTGTACGAAGGCGGCAACGCCTTGAAGGGTTTCAACAACTTCCGCGCGGATATCAAGCGCGGGCTGGGCGATCGTGCGACGGAAAGCAGCATGCTGATGTTTGCCGGTGCGGAAGGGCAGGACGACACCTCGCGCGCCACCGCCGCAGGCACCAAAGCTTATATCGAGGCGCTTGCTTCGGCGGGCATTTTAGACTCGTTGGATTACGCCTGGTACGACGCGGGCTGGTACGATACCAAGGGAACGGGAGACTGGCGCTCCTCGGTGGGCGATTGGACGGTGGATGTCGCCAAGTACCCCGACGGATTCGGCGCGGTCAGCAATTATCTTAACGCAAACGGCGTCCAAACGCTGTTGTGGTACGAGCCGGAGCGCGTGCCGACGACTTCAAATCTCTATAAGACCATCTCGGAAACGGCAGGGTGTGAATCGTGGCTTCTTTACGCCGATAACGGCGTTGATTGTTTGTGGAATATGGGCGACCCGGACGCGCTCAACTATATGATCGACCGCATCGCGTCTTCCCTTGTGGAAAACGGCGTTTCCTATTACAGGCAGGATTTCAACATCGACCCCAAGGAATATTGGGAATACGCCGACCGCAGCATTTACAACCTCCGCAAAGGCTTTGCGGAAAACAAATACGTGACGGGCGAGTACGCCTTCCTGGATGCTCTTGCGGAGCGCATCCCCGGACTCAGGATAGACAACTGCGCGTCGGGTGGCAGACGCATTGATCTTGAGATGTGCCGTCGTTCCGTGCCTCTGTGGCGCAGCGATTATCAATGCAAAACGGAAAAGACTGATCTTTCCGAAGCGGCGCAGTATCAAACTTACGGCCTCGGAATGTGGCTTCCTTATTCCTGCATCGCCAACCCCAACGCATCAAGCGAGTACGACTTCCGCTCCATCCTCGGCGGGTGCGTGATGTGCTACGCGGACGTCCTCTTTAACGCCGAGGAAACGTACGCAAAGTTCATCCGCGAGTACCAAGAGGTCAAAACCTATTTTGCGCAAAGTTATTATCCGCTTACCGCTTGCACCCCGCGCGAGGACGTCGTGGCGATGCAGTTCGGAAGCGAGCATTCGGGCGTCATCGTCGTTTATGCCCGCGAGGGCGCCAAAGGAAAAACGACCTTGCGCCTTAACGGACTTTTGACAAACGCAAATTACTCCGTCCGCACCGTTGAAGGAGAGGCGCTTTCTTCTTCGACCGGCGGCAACTTGATGAAATCGGGCTTTTCTTTGAACGCAAAAGAGAAGACGGCATATATCATACTTTACAGCGAGGAATAACTCACAAATGAAGCTCACTTACTTGCCTGACGGATACCAATCTTATACCGATCGCTCGGACGACTACGTCCGTTTCGTTTTGGAAAACCAACTTTTGAACGAAACGCTTTGGCAAAAGTTCGTTAACGTTTTCGTCACGCGCGAGGACGCCGTGGACGACGGTTGGCGCGGCGAGTATTTTGGCAAAATGATGCGCGGCGCTTGCTTGACCTACCGCTATTCTCCCAATGAAAAGCTCTATGCGTTGCTTAAAAAGACCGTGCGCGCCCTGATCGCCACGGCGGATAAAGAGGGACGCATATCGACCTATCCCGTTTCGCACGAGTTTTGCGGGTGGGATCTTTGGTGCCGCAAGTACGTGCTTGTCGGGTGCTTATATTTTTACGGGATCTGCAAGGACGAGGAATTGAAGGAAACCATCCTTGCCGCAATGAAGCGCCACCTCGATTATATCGAAGCGCGCATCGGCAAAAACGGCATCGCCATCACCGATACTTCGGTTTGGTACGGCGGGATGAATTCCTCCTCCATTCTGGAACCCGTCGTAGAACTTTATAAGCTTACCAAGGAGCCCCGCTATCTTGCCTTTGCCGAGTACATCATTCACGAAGGCGGGTGCAAGCAGGGCAGCGTGGTGGAGGCGGTAAAAGCAGGGACGCTCCCCCATGAATTCCCCACGACCAAAGCGTACGAAACGACCTCCTTCTTCGAGGGCATCCTCGCTTATTACGAAGTAACGGGGGAGAACAAGTGGCTCTTCCTCGTGGAAAAGTTCGCCGACCTCGTGGCGGAAAACGAGATCACTTTGATCGGTTGCGCGGGATGCCACGGCGAACATTTCGATCACGCCGCCGTCACCCAAGCCAACGATATTAAGGAAAAGACCATCATGCAGGAGACCTGCGTCACCGTCACCTGGCTTCGCTTGCAAGAAAGGCTCCTGCGCGCGACGGGGGAAGCCAAGTACGCCGATCGCATGGAAGTCTCCGCATTAAACGCCTTGTACGGCGCCCTCAATCTTCATAACGAAAAACAGTTTTGCAAGGAAGAAAAATCCTTCCTTCCCGGCGTGCCCTTCGATAGTTACAGCCCCCTCGTGGCAGCGCGTCGCGGCGTGGGCATCGGCGGGTTCAAGCGCTTTTCCGAGGGCGGTTACTACGGCTGTTGCGCCTGCATCGGCGCGGCGGGCGTCGCATTGTACCCCTTCGCTTCGACGATGCTCACAAAGGACGGCGCGGAAGTTGTGTTTTATCATAGCGGCAAGATCAAACTTCCCTTTGAAGAGGGAGAAATGCTCCTTGACGCCCAAGGCACCCTTTCGTCCGGGCGGATGGAGTACGTCGTAAGCGCCGCTCCTTCAAAGGAAAAAACCATCACCTTCCGCATCCCCTCTTGGAGCGGATCCACCGAAGTTTACTTAAACGGGGAAGAAGTAAAATTTGAAGGTTCCATTCTTTCCCTTTGCCGCCCGTGGCAGGCGGGGGACAAGGTGACCTTGGTCTTCGGTTTGTCCGTAAAGGCGCATCGCTTAAACGGCAAAGCCGCCTTTACTTACGGACCCTTTGCGCTTGCGCGCGATGAAAGAAAGGATAAGCGCTTTGGCAAACCCCTTCGCTTGGAAAAGGAACTCGTTTCCTTCGCCATCCAAAAGGAAGAGGGAGAGGAAATCCGCTTGCTTCTCCATACAAAAAAGGGAGAAGTGCTTTTGACGGATTACGCATCCTGCGGGAAACATTGGACGGAGAAAAAGAGCCATATTGCCCTCTGGAGCAAAGAAAAATAGACTCGCAAAAAAAAACAAAAAGCAGCGATTTATGTCGCTGCTTTTTGTTATGCTTCGGAATGGTTTATTCTTCCTCTGTTTTGGCGTCGTCTGCGCTTTCGCTGTTTTGCATCGGCGTCGGCGTCGTGGGCTCGTTTTTGTTTGTGCGAGGCTGATACTTTGTTTTGCGGCGACGGAAGAGGGTGAAAGGTTGCTTCTTCGCGCGGCAAATGATCAAGCGGATCAACGCGTAAACGCCAAACAATGCGCCGAGGAGAATTGCGTAGGGGATCAGTGCGACGATGACCGTCAACAGTACGCCGAAGAGGGTGCCGATGCTCTTAGTGCTTCCGAAGAAGATCTTGCCGAGCCTCTCCCAAAAGCCGGGCTCTTCGTAGGTGCCTTCTTCATAGAAGGTGACCTCTACCGTGCTGTAATCGCTGGACTTTTTGTAACTTGAAAGGCGGTCGTTGTAGCGGTCGATCTCGGCGGCAACTTCGAGGATCTTATCTTGTATCTTCAGTTGTTCGTCAAAGGTGGTTGCTTGGGATGCGAGCGCTTCAAAGGCTTCCTTCTTTGCGATCAAGGCGTCACGTTCTTGCGCCGCGTTCAAGTAGCGCTCGGTGATATCTTCTCCTGAGATGGTTTGCTCTTCCACGGCCCCCGTTTTGCCCACCTTTTCGAGGAAGGCGTTGAGATTTACTGTGGGCACGCGGAAAGTGAAGCGATAAACGCCGTCGTTGGAAGTGTAGGATTGTTGCTCGTAGCCTTCCGCCTCGTCAAGCGCGGTGCGGATGGATGCCGCCGCTTGAGGAAAGTCGGGGACGGTCAACGCGAGGTTTACCGTGTAGACCATCATACGGTCGGTGGTCAATACTACTTTTTGGACGGTGGCGCCGTCGGAAACGTTTTTCGCCGTGAAGCTGGATTGGCTTATTACGGAATCTCTGTCGGATTTGGAACAGGCGCAAAAACTGCCGATCATCGCAAAAACGAGCAGAAGGATCAAAACTCCTACCAGTACCCTTTTCATAGAAACCCTCCTTACAGGCTATATCATAATTATAGCATGCTTCGAAAAGGAGATTTCAGAAGATATGATTAAATCTTATCGAAACTGTTCCGTTACCGAGAGGTCGGGGCGCCTGCCGGATAGAAACTTTTGTTTCCACCGTTCGTCCGAAGTGACCGAAACGGGGCCGCCGTTTGCGCTGTAGGTTTGCAAAAGCAGGTTGCCGCCGAGGTAGATGACCACGTGTGAGAT
>JAGAAA010000042.1 GCA_017615495.1 Clostridia bacterium | reverse complement strand
TAGGCGATGATGATGGCAATAATAACACCTTTCTTCATATCATTGCCCCCTGTAGTAGACCTTGATCTTCATAAAATAGAAGTAGATCTTCATTGCCATATAGGCCGCCGCCACGAAAAGGATCTTGCCCCACGAAGTCTTTTGATTTTCCATCGCAAGCACCATCCACCCCGCCGCGAAAAGCAGCGCGAGCACAAAGGTCAAAACGATGGACTTATTCTCGTTGGGATTGTTGCTTTGGTTTGCAAAGGTGGCGTACTGCGCCGCCTGCGAATTCATAATATCCAGTTGCGCGCTACCGAACAAATGCGCGATAAACACGCAATAAATGCTGAGCGCAAAGAAGACGAGCGCCTTAGGCTCCAGCGCGTGATAAGCGGAATAGACCGCCGTCGTGGCGGCAAGCCCCACCGCGCCCACCACCATATTTACGGTAAGCTTGGCAAACAGCAGCTTCCCGCAGGAGGAAGGTTGCAATTTGTTGAGATACTCCGAGGAGCCGTCCTTGCTGTACGCGCTTGCCATACTGACGTTGGCGGAAAGCATAAACAGCAGCACGATAAACACGTTGAAGCAAACCGTCAGTTGCGTGCCGAGGAAGCGGGTGTCCATCGCGTTGTAAAGGCTGTTTAAAAGCGCAATGGCAAGCGGCATCACGATCAGAAGTTGCGCCGCTACGGTGAGGAAACTGTTGTCGCGAAGCGCCATCAACCATTCCTTTTTGACCACCGCCCAGAATGGCGACAATTTGCTCTCCTTGCGGATCTTTGCGTTCATATTCTTTTTGTACTCAAAAGGCTTGGACGCCATCGAGTAGAAAAGCGGTTTGGATAAGAGGAAGCAGAACACGCCAAGCAGCGCCACCACCACGATGAGCCCGGGCAACAAGTACGCCGTTTGCACGCTGAAAATGTCGTTTGCGCCCGTGCCCACCATCAGACCGATCAAAAGCGTGATGGGCAAAGCTCCCTGCTCAAAACTCTTTAAGAAGTGCTTGATCTGGAAGAAAGTGGTACCCCACGTTTTCACCAAGTTGATGCTGGAGGGGATCAGCGAAATTGCATACGCGGCAAGCGCGATGACGCCGGCGATCAACAAGCCCAAAAGCACGTACAACAGCCCTCTGACCTTTTTGACCGCTTGGTAGAAGTACATCGCGGGGATGGAGAGAAGCGCGCCGATCAACACCGGGATCGCCGAAACGAACAAGAACAAAACGAGCACCCACGGATAATAATAAGCGGGATACCCTCCGCTGATGCCGTAAGCGATAAAGAGCGGGATCAGGAACAGGAAGTTCTTTTTCATCTCAAACACATAGTGCACCAACAATTTGGAAAGGAACACGATGGAAGGGGTCGTGGGCAAGGTCAACAGCACGAAGTTATCCCTTGAGAAGTATAACGAGCGCACAAGCCCGATGGTGGTAAACACCACCGAAAGCCCAAACATCACCGTAAAGATCAGCACCAACACGTTGGTGGGGAAGGCGCCGTTCAGGTCAAAGACGCAAAGCTTCTTCGCCGCGTAAATAAGCACGAAACAGATCGCCGTGATGGCGGCGAACCCGATCAGGAAAAAGGACAGCGAGAAAAGAGATTTCTTCCAATTGCTCTTGAAAGAAAAGTTCATCCTCTCCTTGAGCTGCATCATCGTCAGATTATACAGCGCGGAAAAGCTATCCTTAAACGTCGTGCCTTTGTTTGTCATACCGCAGGATCGGTGCTCTCCTTTTGTTCATTTGCGGCTTCCGCGTTTGCCTTAGCCGCCGCCACGTCCGCCATTTCGACGGTGTCGCGGTAGAAGTTTTCAAGATTGATCTTTTTCGCTTCAAGGTCTTTCATATCCGCCGTGCAGATGATGTGACCGTATTTGATGATGGCGATCTTGTCGCAGATCCTCTCCACCACGTCGATGATGTGGCTGGAGAAGAAGACGATGTTGCCCTTTGCCGCGTGCGCCTTCATCGTTTCCTTCACCTGGAAGATGCTGTCGGGGTCAAGACCGGTCAACGGCTCGTCCAAGATCCAAACTTTGGGGTCGTGCACCAGGGCGGACATAATGGTGATCTTTTGCTTCATACCGTGCGAATAGGTCTTGATGGGGTTTTCAAAGGAGCCTTGCAAATGGAAGCGCTCCACGTATTCGTCCATACGACGGTTTCTGTCCTCTATGCTCACGCCGTAGAGGTTGGCGATATAGTTGATGTACTCCCTGCCCGTCAGGTTTTCGTAAAGAGCGTAGTGGTCGGGCACGAAGCCGATCTGCATCTTTGCCTGCACCGACTGCTTTTCCACGTCAAAGCCGCAAACCTCAATGCTGCCCGAGGTGATGGACTGAATGCCTACGATCGACTTGATGATCGTGGATTTGCCCGCGCCGTTGGGCCCCAAGAAGCCAAAGATCTGCCCGCCCTCGATCTCGAGGTTGGCGTCTTTGACGGCGTAAACGTTGCTGGTGGAATACTTCTTGCAGAAGTTTTTCAGTATCAGTTTGTTCGTCGCTTCCATATTGATCGGTTCACTCCTATCTCTGCCCTTAAGGCTCTCCTCCAAGATGCGCATATCCGAGCGGATCTTGGCGTTTTTCGTATAAAGGTCCTCCAAGCTGTCCTGCACGCGGAAGCCCAAGAGGTACAAATACCACATTCCGAAGCTCATCACCATAAAGCCGAGGAAATATAAGACCTGATAAATGGGATAGATCACCATCGGCTTGCCCCAAGAAGTGGGGATGGACACCGTGATGTCCCTCAGTTTTTCCGCCCAAGTGCCGATTTTGGACGCAATGAAATCGCTGTTGATAAAGAAGAAATCGGTTTCGTGCCCGCGCGAAGTGAAGTACGCGTTGGCGAAAAGCACGAGGATGAAGTACCCCGCAAACCCGATGGCGGAATAGCCCATTTCCTTCATGCGAGGGCGGTCGTACATGCCGAGCACCACCAAAAGGATGGGCATAAAGAAGGCGCAATAGTGGTTGATGAAGAAGTTGACGTTAAGCTCCGCAAAGAGGAACGCCTTATCCCCTTGGTCGGGCATCAACATCGCAAGGAGCGCGCCCAAAACGTTTACGAAGAAGGTGAAGTAATAAACCTTTTTGAGCTTGAAGATCAAGCAGATGGGCACGATGAACATCGCCAAGTTGCAAATATGGAAAGGATAGACCGAAAGGTCTTTTAAGTCCTTGTACATATAGCGCGAGCAGAAGGAGATCAACGTCGCCAGCGCGATGAACAAAAGCGCGTAACGCTTGTGCTCGTAGTCCTGCCGATAGAGAAGACAAGTTACGATAAGCGGCAACAGGAAGGCAAAGTACAAAACCATTCTGTGCGCAAAGCTGAAATCCTGCAACTGCACGTTGAGAGGTCCGTAGCCGAACAGCACTTGGAAAAAGTGCCCGGGAATGGCGCAAAACAACATCCCCAACAAACAAGCAAAGTAGCACCCCGCCCTGCGCCAGGAAAGCGGCGTACGGTATTCCTTGATCCAAACCATCGCGCAGAGGGCAAGCGCCAAGCCCACTTCCACCGCGTAAGAAACGCCGGAGAGGGAAAGGGTGTTTGCCGCCGCCGCGCCGAAAAGGCCGGTGATCTGCATTTTTATGGTGGCGTAATCCACCACGTAAATGACCGCCGCAAAAAACTTGACCAAATGTTTTAAGATTGCTATTTTCTCTTTAAAAAAGGCGTACGTCTGAAGCAATACGACGGCGCCCAAAGTGACCCAAATGGTCAAAAGCGTAAAAACGGTTTCGGTTTGTCCGGTGATGCCGAAGGGGGAATGGATGTTGAGCCCGACGGTGCTCATCATCACCATTTTGGCGCTCATATATCGCACGATAAACGCCGCGGCAAAAAGAAGAGTGATCCCCTTAAAAATCCAATCCTTAACCGTTTTATTCTTGATGGTCTTTTCCGCCGTGATAAACAGCGCCACCAAGGCGACCGCCACCACCGCGGGAATGATATAATACAAAGTCATCTTCCGTTTTTCCGTAAATATAAATCCTTAGTAAGCAAGCGCGTTCGCGCCCGAAAGAAATTTATATATCTATTAAGTTAACATATTTTGCCGAATTGTGTCAAGACGTTGGGGGAGGAAATCTTTCCCTACGGATAGGGGCTCGCCTCCCCCGAAACACGGCGTCAAGAGGCGAATTTTTCAAATCGCAAAATTCAGCCTTGACCGCGTCCCTCGCGGGTGGTATAATTTCATTATCTTCAAGGAGGTACCAGATTTATGGATCCCAACGTTCGTCCCGGTAATATGGAAAGAATCACAAC
>JAGAAA010000041.1 GCA_017615495.1 Clostridia bacterium | reverse complement strand
CGATCTGGCATCGGCGACGGTCTCCGGCGTGACGTATACGGTGGGGGCGTACGATAGCTTGCTTTTCGGCGGTCTTGCCGATTCCTTCTCCGGTACGGTGCAGGGCGGCTCGGTCGTTTACACTTTGAATTCTTCCGCAAAGGACGCCGTTATCGGCGGCGCCTTCGCAGAGGGCAGCGGCAGGATCAATTCTTTGCAGCTCGGCGGGACGAGCCCGCTGACCGTGGTTTCAAGCGGTAGGACCGATTTTGGCGGCTTGCTTGCCGATTCGGGCAACGTTAGCGTTTCGAGAGGCTCTTCCTCCTTGAACGTTACGCTTGCGCCTTCTCAAGAAGGCGTTTCTCGCGTGGGCGGCGCGGCGGCTACCATCTCTTCCAATCACTCCGTCACCTTTGCTGACCACGTCGTAAGCGCAACCATCCTTCGTACGGGGGCGGGCACAGCGCGTTTGGGCGGCGCGGTGGCGGAACTCTTGGGCGGCGTTTCCGGCGCGTCCACCGAGGCGAATATTACCAGCGCAGTTTCAACCGACGTAATTGGCGGCGTTGCTGCCGTGGCTTCCACCGCAACGGTGCAAAACTGCCTTGCCAAGGGCAGGATCGAATCTTCCGCGAGCATCGGCGGTTTGATCGGTGATTGCTCGGGCGGCACGGTGAACGGCGCTACGACGGCGGTGACCGTGGTTTCTGCTGGCAACGCGGCGGGCGGCGTGTTCTCCACCGTCAAAAACGCTTCGATCTTAAACGTGAGTTCGATCTCCCGTTTGACGCAAAACGGCTTTGGCTTCTTTAAGTCGGGCGAAAATCTCTCGATGGATTTCTGTTATTTCGCAGGCGAGGCGCACGAGTACCTCCTTGCGGACAGCGTGACCAATTGCGCCACGAGCGCCATCTTTGCGGATGCAAGCTTGAACGACCTTCCCGTAGCGCGCGAAGGCACGATCTCTTGCGAATATAGGTCTTTCGGTTACGGATATGACGCGTTGGAACTTGGCAGCGCCTTCGTCGCCGATGGTCAGCGTTATCCTTACGTTGCCGCAACGGGCTACCCCTTCCGCAACGCCACGGTGACGCTTCGCGCTCTTTCCGCGGTGAATATCGCGGGCACGGTGGACCTCTTTGCCGACCTCGGTTTGCCCAGACTCTACGACGCGGCTACCCCTTCGATCACTTGGGTGGACGGCGGCAGCAACCTGGAGATCGTAAACGGCGTTGCCACGGTGGTGGACAACGGCTCGGGCGTTTTGTACGGCGTTCTTGCGGGCGGCGTGCGCGTTTACAGCGTGGAGTACGTGTCTTCCGGCTTTATCCCGCTTGCGGGCGAAGGCACCGAGCTAAGCCCTTATTTGGTGGAAGATATCAAGTATTTCCACCACGTCAGAAACTACGCGGACAACGACCCCACCGCCTACTTTAAACTGGTTATCGAGGGCGGAACTCTTGAAAACGTTGAGTTTGAAACCCTCTTTACCATGGCGCATCCCTTCCGGGGCACCTTTGATTTCAACAACGTTACGATATCTTCGTCCACGATCGCCCAAAACGGCATTTTCGGATGCTTAAACGGCGCCACCGTTAAAAACCTCGTCTTGACGGATTGCTCGGTTTCGGGCGCTGTCTTGGCAAGCTCCGCAACGGGCGCTACCATCCAAAACGTTACTGTTTCCGGCGGGGCGTCGGGCGAGGGCTGCTTGATCGATAGTTTGACCGATTGTGCCGTGAATGGCGTGACCGTCAAGCTTGAAAGCGCGGTCGCTTCTTCGTTTGTCCTCTTTAAGACGGTTACAAACGGCACGTTGCAAAACCTTTCCGCGCGCTTTGACGCTTCGACGGGCGACACCGTGGAATTCCACCTCATCGGCATTTCTTCGGGGACAAACGTCCAAAAGGCGCAAGCCTTGTTCTTCGCGCAAACGGCGGGAAAGGCGACGGCGTCGTTGGTCAAGCAGGATCAATCCTCTACGTTCGGATCCGTAATGTTTATTGCGGACGTTTTGTATTGCGACAGATCGGAAAGCGAGGTCGCGGGCTTTGCGTTTAGCGCGGACGGAACTTCCTTTGACAATTCCGCGGTGATCCTCGCAGGAGTGGCAACCGTCTATCCGCTCGTAAAGCAGGGAACGGCAACCTATTCGTCGGTGAACGTTTTGGCTTCGTCCGTTCCTGCGGAAACCGGCGTGACCGCTTTGACGGTGGAAAACGCGGGTGCGACCCTTGCTTCGATGACCGGCTACGTAAGCGGCGCGATCTATACGCCGCTTGGCTTCGCGCTCCTCAGCACCGCGGCAACGCCTGATTATACCTTTGCTTTGGACCTTTCCGAGATCGAACTCACTGAGGAGATCCTGCTTGCTTCCGTTTTCAATGCAGAGGCGACGTCACCCCTTGCAACTCTGTTGCGCTACACCTTCACGGGCAGTTGCGCGGTTATCCGTAACGGCGCTTTGCGTCCGGTGGTCAACGGGGAAGGCGTGCTTACCGTCACCAACCTTTACGGGGAGAGTAGGACGGTTGTCGTAACGGTGGTTTACGACGGGTTTGCCTCCGGCGATGGCACGGAGCTTGACCCGTATTTGATCGAGTCATTTGATGACTTCAAGCGTCTTTCCGCCTATGCCAACGGCAGTTTCTTCAGTTTGACTACCGATATTTCGGGCGAAATTTCCGAGAGTCTTGTTTTCAACGGTATTTTGAAGAGTACGGGGCACACCGTTGCCGTTACCCTCGTTGCAGACGCGTTGTTTGAGGAAGGCGTCGGCGTCATTGACGGCGTAAACTTCGTTGTGAGCAAGGATGCCTTGACGGCAACGGACGGCGGCGTGTTTATGACGACGGCAAGCGGTTTGACCTTCAAAAACGGCTCGATCCGTGTGGAATGCCCGACAGTGGAATTGACGGGCGACAGCACTTTCGGACTCCTGTTCGGCGAAATGGACGACTGTACGCTCGATACCGTCGCGGTCACTTTTGCCGACGCGGATATCACCGCGGAAGGCGGCAAGATCGGCTTAGTCGCGGGCGCCCTTGAAAACACGTTGGTCAACGGCTTGACCGTTACGGGCAACGCCTCTTTGACGGCAAGCGGAGAAGCTCTCTTTGGTACATTTGGCAGGATCAACGCTCCCACGACGTACTACAGGAAGCAAATCGGAGCGGACCCCGAAAACTACGTTGACCTTCCGTACGTGGACGGCATGACGCTTGCGCTGACGTTTGCGGTTGCGGGCGACGTTACCGTTGGCGGCGCGGCGGGTGAAAGCACGGTGCAAATGAAGGCTGTCACCGGCACGGTGGATATCGAAGTAACGAGCGGCTCCGCTGTCGTTGGCGGCGCGGTGGGCGTCCTTTTGGGCGGCAGTATTTCGGCAAGTTCTTTGACCGGGCAAATCGACGCCACGGTCACGGATGGCGCCTTTGGCGGTCTCGTCGGCAATTGTGATGACGGCGCGGTGACGGGTTCAACGGTCGCCGTCCCCGTTTCCGTTACGGCGCAGGGTAAAGTCGTGGCGGGCGGCGTCATCGGCTCGGGCAGCGGCACGCTTACAAACGTCGTCGTCACGGCGGATGTAGAGGCGCATTCCGCGGCGGATAGTGAACTCGTGGCGCTTCTCGACGTGGAAGAAGGCAGCACGTATTTGCCCATCGTTGCCGCAGGCGGCGCGATTGGGTACTTTACGGGGCGCGCATCGGGCGTAAAAGTTACGGTCGCTTACGTACATGCCGGCACCGATTACACGGGCGACGCGTTCTATGCCCTTGCGGGTGGTCTTGCGGGCTCGTTGCGCAATGCGGAAAACGTCGAAGTGCTTGGCATCGGCTCTGTTGAAGCATCCGGCAGTTTGTCTGTCGCCGCGGGCGTCGTCGCTGTGCTTGGAGAGGACCTCTCCTTTGCGGTGGTTTCCGGCGTGACGGTCTCCGCAGGTGTGGCCGGGTACGCGGCTGGCGTTGCGTCCCTTCGTGACGAAGGCAATCTTAACAACGTCTTTGCCACGATCGGTTCGGCAAGCGGCGCTTTGGTCTCGGTCATGCAAAACGATGCGACAATGGATAATTGCGCTTATCTTTACGGTTCGGCTACGTTGTCTTCCGTCACTCCGGAGCAGGTGACGGGCACACAAAACCTTGCCTCGCTCGAGGCGTTTTATAACGTTGCTCTGTACGATGATTTCGACGGAGAGATCTGGTCGATCGACGGAGCGAGCCTTCCCTCGCTTCGATAAGGAGAGAGTATGACGAAAACGAGAAAACTCATATACGGCGGTCTGATCGCTTTAACGGCGGCACTCCTGGTGCTTGGCGTATTTTTCGATAAGACGATCGCGGATGCGATGTATCAGCCGGAAAACGTGATGGCGATCATTATGGAAAGCGTGGGGATATTCCCGCCCTTTATCTTTGTTGCGTCGACGTTTGCCGTGCTGTTTTTCCTGGTAAAAGGGGAGGACAAAAACCGCGTCTTGAAAAAGATCCTTTGCGTGGTGGGCGCCGCGTTGGTTTACGTCGTGTATGGCTTTATGGCGGTGGAAAACCTTTTGGAGTCCAAACTTTTGCGCGGGGCTGTCGGGCTTGGCGCCGCGGCGGTGTTGACGCCTTTGAACCTTTTGATCTTCCGCAAAAAGTCGCAGGACAGCTTGAAGCGTCTTTCCATCTTTTTGATCTTCGCGTCCATCGTGGCGGTGGTTTCAAGCGTGATCTCCATCAACGTTTTAAAATACGTTTGGGGCAGACCGCGTTACCGTGAGATGATGGCGGACGGTGATTTTGCTCTTACAGCGTTTACCCCGTGGTATAAGATCAACGGGTTTACCTTGCACGGGCACCATTCCTTCCCGTCGGGGCATACTTGCTCCGCCGCAAATCTGTTGGTGCTTTGCGCGCTGGGCGAAGTGTTTTCCGAACAAGAGAAAAAGACCACGATGTACGCCTTCTTCTGCGCCGTTTACATCTTTGCGATGGCGTATTCGCGCATGGTTTTGGGCGCGCACTTCCTTTCCGACGTGGCGGGCGGCTTCTTCATCGGCTTTTTGACCTATGCGGTGGCTCGTTACGTATACTTTGATAAGAGCCGCATCGTGGTCGAAGCGATCATGAAGGCAAACCAAGCGGAAACGAAACAAGAAGCATCCTTGGCGGAAGAACCTCGGGTGGAGATCGACGTTACCCCTGTTGACACGGAAGAGGAACTCTCCTTTACCAGCCGCGTCGTTGACGAGGACGATCCGTCGGACGGAAAAATTTAAGCTTTTTTGTAAAAAGTTTGCCTAAAAAGAGTTACAATAAGTACGGAGAAACAAATGGCAAGGTCGGCTTACGAGTATTTTACCAAAAACGTCCGCGGGCGTAAAGAATGCCTGCATTATCTCGGGCGCTCTTTCTCAGGGGAGGAAACCGTCGCGTTGATCGACGCGGTGGCTTCCTTTTTGCTTGAAAAAGGGGTCGGGAAGGGGGACGTCGTAGCCATCAATCTGCCCAATACTCCCGAATGCATCTTTACAATTTACGCCGTCAACAAGCTGGGCGCCATCGCCTACGTCACCCATCCGTTGCTTCCCGCGGAAGCTTTGCGGAAGGGCATACTGGAAAGCGGGGCGAAGCTTCTCGTTGCGATGGACTCCCTTGCGGAAGACGTTGGCGTGCCCAAAATATTATGCGACGGCGTAGGATATCTTCCGTTGAGTTATCGCATCGTAGCGCGGCTTCGCCGCAGCGGGCCGAAAGCGAAGGGGGAAAGGTTCCCTTACGACAGGACGCACGGAACCCCTCTTGCTCCGCAGGGAGCGGGGACGGACGTTGCGCTGTACCTGCCTTCCGGCGGCACGACGGGCGAACCAAAGATCATCCGCGTGACAAACGACGCGTTCAACCAAAACGCCGATGCGACGCTTACCTTGGCAAAGATCCCTCTTGAAGGGCACGGCGTGCTTCTTGCCTTGCCGTTTTTCCATGGTTTCGGGCTTTCTTCCTCGTTGCACGGCGCAGTTTCCGGCGGGGCGGTCGGCGTGATCCTGCCTTTCCTTGACTACAAAAAGGCGGCGGAATACGTCAAGACGGGGCGGGTCGAGATCATCCTCGCCGTACCCAATATGTACAAAAAGCTTTTGGCGGAAAAGGACTTCCGCGACGGGATAGGCGGCATGTTGCTTGCTTTCTCGGGCGGCGACACCCTTCCCGAACGCATCAAAAAGGAATATGACGACCTAGCCGCGGGGGCAGGTGGCAGGAGCCGCCTTTATCAAGGGTACGGCTTGGCGGAGACGGTTTCCGTCTGCGTGGCAAACAGTCCCGGCGAAGATAAAATAGGCACCATCGGCAAGCCCGTCTTTGCGGACGTTAAGATCGTGGACGAAAAGGGCAAGGAAGTGCCAAACGGGCAAAAGGGCGAGATCGCCGTCAAAACCTCCTGCATGATGAAGGGGTACCTCGGACAGGAGGATTTTTCGGACGAGTACCTTTTGACGGGTGACCTTGGGTACTTTGACGAAGAGGGTTTTCTCGTGTTCTCGGGCAGAAAAAAGAGGATCGTGGTGATCGGCGGGATGAACGTTTACCCCTTGGAGATCGAACGCACCGCTTGCGAACTGGACTTCATCGTCGCCGCGGCGGCGGAAGAATATCACGATGGAGATAAGCCTAAAATTTGCTTGTTTTTATCGGATGATTCGGAACTTTCCGAAGAAGAGAAGAGGGAGAAAGTGCTCTCTTATCTTTCCACCCGAATTATAAAATACGCCCTTCCTTCCAAGGTGGTCTTCTTGGATGCGTTGCCGTTGACACCGGTGGGCAAGGTGGACCATATAAAACTCTCAAAAATGCTTTCCGAAGGAACGGTTAAAAATTAAAACTTCCTATTTATCCGCATTTTTTGTGCAAAATTCGCATATTGACAAAATGTAGTTTATATGTTATAATAACCATATACTATATAAGGCGGTGCACTTATGAACATTACCGACGTTAGAGTGAGGCTAGCAAAGAATGACAACGGCAAACTTAAGGCCGTGGCATCCATAACGATAGACAACTGCTTTGCCGTGCATGATATTAAGATCATCGCCGGCGACTCCGGTCCGTTCATCGCTATGCCGAGCAGGAAGACTCCCGAAGGCGAGTTCAAGGACATTGCGCATCCGATCAATCCGGATGCGAGAGCAATGATCTCCGACCTCGTTCTTAAGGCGTATCAAGCTCAACTTGACCAAAACGGGAACTGATTTAGTTTCTTAAATCGATCCCCCATAGCACTTAGGTTTTTGACTCGAAATTCGATTTCGCACTTTTTTTGTGTGCGAAATCGTTTTTTTTATAATTGACGCCGTCGCACGCTCTTGCATATAACACAGTATGCGAAATTTTTTGAAAGGGAAAAGACTGCATTTTATCGGGGTGGGCGGTATCAGCATGAGCGCGCTGGCGCGCATTGCAAGGCACCTTGGCGCTATTGTCACGGGGAGCGATAAAGACGGTTCCGAAGCCTTTGTGTCGCTTGAAAACGAGGGGTACGAAGTGTACCTCGGATCAGATGTGTCCTTCCCTCAAAAAGCCGACCTCGTCGTTTACACCGCTGCCATCAAAGAAAGTGATCCCGAGCGCGTTGCGGCGGGGAATAAGGCAGTTACGAGAGCCGCGTTTCTTGCGGATATTTGCGAAGGTTTTCAAAAAACGGTCGCCGTTTCCGGCACGCACGGCAAAACGACTGTCAGCGCGATGCTCTCCTGCGTCGCCGCGGCGGACGGCATGCGTTTTTCCGCGCACGTGGGCGGGGTGGTCAGGAACTTTCAGAACAACACTTTTCTTTCGGGCGACGACCTCTTCGTGACCGAAGCGTGCGAGTACAAGGACAGCTTTTTGACTCTTTCGCCCGACGTCGCCATCGTTTTGAACGTCGAATGGGATCATAGCGATTACTTTGAAAGCGTCGAAAGCTTATACGCTTCTTTTTCGCGCTTTTGCTCCCGCGTGAAGCCCGGCGGCGCCGTCATCCTCGGCGAAGGGGTTTCTTCTCATATCGACGTATGTTCAAACGATCATATCCGCATCTATCGATACGGGGAGGATTTTTGCTTTGAAGCAAAAGAGGAGGGCGGCTTCGTCCTGCTTGTGAAAAACGAACCTCCGCGCTTTTTCACCACCCCCGCCAAGGGGCGGCACAATCTTTACAACGCGGCGATCGCGGCGTTTGCTTCCCTCCTCCTAGGCGCAAGGGAGGATTCCGTCAGGATGGGGCTGGCGGCGTTCCTCGGCGTAAAGCGGCGTTACGAATATATGGGGAGGACGTTAGGCGGCGCCGCCGTCGTGCACGATTACGCCCATCATCCCAGTGAGATAGAGGCGGTCATGAAGGTGGCGAGAGAGGGAAAGGGACGGCTGATCGTCGTTTTTGAGCCGCATACCTTTTCGCGCACGCAAGCTCTTTTTTCGGATTTTGCTCGGGTGCTTTCCAAGGCGGATGTCCTCGTGATGCTTCCCACGTATTCCGCGCGGGAGGTTCCGGCAGAAGGGGTGGACGCCAAAACGCTGTTTTGTTCGGTAAATGCCCCCGAACGCTACTTTTTCAGCACTTACGACGGGGCAAAGCGCCTTTTGGATAAGATAGCGCTTTCGCAGGATACCGTTTTGATCCTCGGCGCGGGGTCGGTGGAAAAGCTTGCGGAAAGGTTTTGTTAGGGTGCGTTCGGCGGAGGGAAACTCTCGCCGATTTTCTTTTTCGGACGAAAAAGAAGAGGTCATATTTTTGAGTTTGCATTTTTAATTTATTTATTGTATAATAAAAAATAACTTGGAAAAACCTATGAAGGAGCGCTATGGAAAATCTTTCGATCAAAATTCTTGACGCCCTCTTTGATTTGTGCGAAGGGGAAAATTACGTGATCTTGGACAAAGAGGACATCGTCGCGCCTTTTCCCGAGCATTCTTTTGAGACGGACGAGCTGACCGAGATTTTGGAATCCTTGACCGTCGAAGGTTTTATCGACCTCAAATACGCCGATAACACCGAGTACTGCGTTGCAATGCGCACCAAAGGCCGCACCTTGATCAAACAATCGCGTGAGAAAATGCAAAGCATTTTGCACGAAGGCCCCGTCATTGAAGGGGAGGGGGGATCCGACGTCGTCGAAGCGCCTATCGAAAGCGTTGCGGACGAGCCTTCCGTTCCCTTTCCGTCCTCTCGTCCCGTTCGCCGCGCGCCGCGTCACAAAGATCCGATGCCCATCCCGCCCGAAGTGGAGGAAGAGCTTTCGCTTGACGACGGGCATTTTACCGATAGCGGAAAACTTTCCAGAGGGTACACAATGCCGGACCGCGACGGATTGCGTAAGGCTGCAAAAACCAGGGAACGCCGCGTCTTCCTCGCCGCGCTCATCGGCGCCGCCGCAGGCTCGTTGGTCATGGACTTGATCTTTCTCATTATCATCTTGATCAAAGTCACAGGAAAGGGTTGATGCTATGCTGAACAAAAAGGAAAGCGCTTTGATGCGCGTGATCTACAAAAAAACCACAAAAAACAAAGGGATGTGCCTGATCCGCCCCGTGGATCTTATGACGGGTATCTCTTACGGCATCGATTTTAAGGCGGAGGACCTCGAACCTACCATCAAAGCCCTCGTTTACGACGAGTATATCGACTTTGTCGAATCGGACAAGAAGGGCGATTTTTACTACTGCATCACTCTCCTCAAAAAAGGCTTTGCCTTTCAACGCAGCGAGGAACAGCGCATTCGCGCCCGTCGTTCCAGCATCATTACAAAAGTGCTTTTGGCGCTTCTCGGCGCGGCGGTCACCATCGTGTTGACTCGCGTCATCGCGCCCCTTATTTTCCACTAAGCAAATGGATTTTCAACTCGTTTCCTCTTTTTCTCCTTGCGGCGACCAACCGCAAGCCATTGACAAACTCGTCGAGGGCGTGCGTGACGGACTTACCACGCAAGTTCTTCTTGGCGTGACGGGTAGCGGCAAGACTTTTACGATGGCAAGCGTCATTGAAAAACTCAATCGTCCCGCCCTCGTTATCGCGCATAACAAAACGCTTGCGGCGCAGCTTTGCAACGAGTTCAGGGAGTTGTTTCCGCACAATCGCGTGGAGTTTTTCGTTTCGTACTACGACTATTATCAGCCCGAGGCGTACGTGCCTTCTACCGACACCTATATCGAAAAGGAGCTTGACATCAACGACGAGATAGACAAGCTTCGCCACTCCGCTACAAGTTCGCTTTGCGAACGGCACGATACCATCGTCGTCGCTTCGGTCTCCTGTATTTACGGGCTCGGCGCACCCAAGGAGTACTATTCTCACGCCGTTTCCCTTAGGGAAGGGGATCAAAAGGAGCGCGACGGCATCATCAGTGACCTCGTTTCCATCCAATACAACCGTTCGGATATGGATTTCCACCGCGGCACTTTCCGCGCGCGCGGCGACGTCCTCGACATTTTCCCGATCAGTTATTCCGATACCGCCATCCGCGTGGAGTTTTTCGGGGACGAGATCGACAAGATCACGGAATTCGACGTGTTGACCGGCAAGACCAAAGCCGCCTTGAAACACGTTAACATCTTCCCGGCAAGCCACTATATGGTGGGCGGGGAATCGATGGACAGCGTGCTCGCCCGCATCAACGCCGATATGCTTGAGCAGGAAAAGGAGTTTAAGGAGCAGGGCAAGCTCATTGAAGCGCAACGCATCCGCGAGCGCGTTTTGTACGATACCGAAATGATTCGCGAGGTTGGGTACTGCAACGGCATTGAAAACTACAGCCGCTATTTTGACGGCAGAGCGCCGGGCACGCCGCCTTACACATTGACGGACTTTTTCCCCGAGGACTTCATCGTCTTCGTGGATGAAAGCCATATGACTCTTCCGCAGATCCGCGCGATGTACAACGGCGATAAGGCGAGAAAGACCAATCTCGTGGAATACGGCTTCCGTTTGCCTGCCGCTTTTGACAACCGCCCCTTAAAGTTTGACGAGTTTTTGGAGCGGGTGCCGCAAATGATCTGCGTTTCCGCAACGCCCGGTCCCTACGAGATGAGCGAGGCGGGGCAAGTTGTGGAGCAGGTCATCCGTCCGACCGGTCTGTTGGATCCCGAAGTGACGGTCAAACCCGTCAAAGGACAAATCGACGACCTTCTCGGCGAGATCAAAAAGACCACCGCCAAGGGGTACCGCACCCTCGTCACCACCTTGACCAAGCGCATGGCGGAAAACCTGACCGATTTCTTGAAGGAGCAGGGGATCAAGGCGATCTACATGCACAGCGACATCGTCACGTTGGAGCGCATCAAAACGGTGAACGCATTGCGCGAAGGGGAGTACGACGTTCTGGTGGGCATCAACCTTTTGCGCGAAGGATTGGACCTTCCGGAAGTGGGCTTGATCGCCATCCTCGACGCGGATAAGGAAGGCTTCCTGCGTAGCGAAACTTCTCTCGTGCAAACGATAGGCAGGGCGGCGAGAAACGTGGACGGCAGGGTCATTATGTACGCCGACGTCATCACGGACAGTATGAAACGCGCGATCGGTGAAACCGAGCGCCGCCGCGAAAAACAGCGCGCGCACAACGAGAAGTACGGCATCACGCCCAAGAGCGTGGTCAAGCGTATCGTCAACACCATCGAGATCTCCAAACCGGTGATGAAGCTGGAAGAGGAAAAGAAAAAGAAGTATACGAGCCGCGAGTTGGATCACCAAATCGAGCTTACCACCGCGCTGATGAAGCGCGCCGCCGCAGCCCTCGACTTTGAAAGCGCGATCGAACTCAGGGAACAACTTGCTATCTTGCAGAGTTTAAAGAAGAAAGGAAACTGATATGGACGACAAACTTTACGTAAAAGGAGCGAGGCAAAACAACCTCAAAAACATCGACGTCGAGATCCCCAAAAACAAGCTCACGGTGTTTACCGGCTTGTCGGGGAGCGGCAAGTCTTCGCTCGCCTTCGACACTATCTTTGCGGAAGGGCAACGCCGCTACGTGGAGAGCCTTTCTTCCTACGCCCGCCAATTTATCGGGCAGGCGGATAAGCCGGACGTGGATTATATTGACGGGCTTTCTCCCGCCATTTCCATCGACCAAAAAACCACCTCGAGGAACCCCCGTTCCACCGTGGGCACCACCACAGAGATCTACGACTTTTTGCGTCTTTTGTACGCCCGCATCGGCGTACCGCATTGCCCCAATTGCGGCAGGGAGATCAAGGAAACTTCCATCGACCAGATCACCGACAGCGTGATGGCGGCGGGTGAGGGCGCTAAGGTGCGCATCCTCGCGCCTGTGGTACGCGGACGCAAGGGCGAATACGGTCGCCAGATCGAAGGCTACAAAAAGCTCGGTTACCTGCGCTTTGTCATCGACGGCGTGGATTATTCCGCCGAGGACGAACTCCCCGCGCTGGATAAAAAACTCAAGCACACCATTTCGGTGGTCGTGGATCGTTTGAAGATCAAAGAAGGGTTGGAACGCCGTTTGTCGGATAGCTTGGAAGTCGCCCTCAAGATGACGGGCGGCCTCGTTACCGCCGACGTGGATGGCAAGGAGACCCTCTATAACACCAAGTATTCCTGCCCGGATTGTGACGTCGCCATCGAGGAAGTCACCCCGAGGTTCTTTTCTTTCAACAGCCCCTTCGGCGCTTGCCCCGCCTGTCACGGCTTGGGCTTCCGCTACGAGGCGGACGTGGACCTCATCGTCAAGGATTGGAACAAGAGTATTAATCAGGGCGCCATCAACAACATCGGGTTCAGTATGGAATCCAGAACCATTGCGATGATGATGCGCGCGTTTGCCACAAAGTACGGCTTCTCGCTCGACGTGCCCCTCAAGGATTTGCCCGAGGATATCCTCAACATGATCCTTTACGGCAACAACGGGGAAGTGTTTGAGGTCAGTTACGTGACGCAAGCTTTTTCGGGCAGCCACAAGACCACCTTCGAAGGCATTGTGAACTTGATCAACCGCCGCTACGACGAAACGGACAGCGTGTTTATGAAATACGAGTACGAACGCCTGATGCGCGTCGTCCCCTGCGCGGTGTGTAAGGGCAAAAGGCTCAAAAAGGAAGCCCTTGCCGTCACCCTCGGCGGCATCAACATTTCGGACCTTTGCGATAAGAGCGTCAAGGATCTGCAATCGTTCTTCGATGATCTCAAACTGACCGAGCGCGAAAAACTCATCGGCAACCAAGTGTTGAAGGAGATCAAGGCGAGGCTCAACTTCCTCGTCAACGTGGGTCTCGGCTATTTGACTTTGTCCCGTTCCGCGGCAACCTTGTCCGGCGGCGAATCGCAACGTATTCGCTTGGCGACGCAGATCGGTAGCGGGCTTGTGGGCGTTTTGTACGTCTTGGATGAGCCGAGCATCGGCTTGCACCAAAAGGACAACGAAAAGTTGATCCAAGCGCTTAAGCGCTTGCGCGATCAAGGCAACACGCTGATCGTGGTGGAGCACGACGAGGATACCATCCGCAGTGCCGATTACGTGGTAGATATCGGGCCCAAGGCGGGCATTCTCGGCGGCGAAGTGGTCGCTACGGGCACGCCGGAGGAGATCGCAAAATGCGACGCTTCCATCACGGGGCAATTCCTTTGCGGCAAACGCAAGATCGAAGTTCCCAAAGAACGCCGCAAGTGCGACGGCAGGTATCTTGAGATCTTGGGCGCGAAGGAAAACAACCTCGCAAACATCGACGTCCGCTTCCCGGTAGGGCTCTTTACTTGCGTGACGGGCGTCAGCGGTAGTGGCAAGAGCAGTTTGGTGGGAGGGATTTTGTTCCCCGAACTCTCCAAGCAACTCAACGGTGCGAAGAAGGTCACGGGCGGCAAGTGCGACGACATCCGCGGCGTGGAATATTTTGACAAAGTTATCGACATCGATCAATCCCCCATCGGCAGAACGCCGAGGAGCAACGCGGCGACGTATACCGGCGTCTTTACCGATATTCGCGACTTGTTTGCCAAATCTCCCGACGCAAGGGAGCGCGGTTACGGCTCCGGGCGTTTCAGCTTCAACGTGCCGGGCGGCAGGTGTGAAAACTGCTCGGGCGACGGCGTGATGCGTATAGAGATGAACTTCTTGCCCGACGTGTACGTTCCTTGCGAAGTGTGCGGCGGCAAGCGTTACAACCGTGAAACGTTGGAAGTCAGGTACAAGGGCAAAAACATTTCCGAAGTGCTTTCCATGACGGTGGAGGAGGCTTGCGAATTCTTCCGCAACATCCCCAAGATCTACAACAAGATCAAAACGTTGTACGACGTGGGCCTCGGCTATATCAAGCTCGGGCAACCCGCAACGGAACTTTCGGGCGGCGAGGCGCAGCGCGTCAAACTTGCCACCGAACTTGCGCGCCGCAGTACGGGTAAGACCGTCTACATTTTGGACGAGCCTACCACCGGTTTGCACAGCTATGACGTGGATAAATTGATCAAGATACTCAACCGTTTGACGGCAGGCGGCAACACCGTCATCGTCATTGAGCACAATCTCGACGTCATCAAAGTCGCGGACTATATTGTAGACCTCGGACCGGACGGCGGCGACGGCGGCGGCAGGATCGTGGCGGAAGGCACGCCGGAAGAGGTTGCCAAAGTGCCAGGCAGTTATACCGGCGAGTTCCTTGATAGGCTGTTGAATAATAAGTAACGTTTGTTAAATAAAAATCCACCGAAGGTAATCGGTGGATTTTTATGTGTTACATTTTAAAATCTTTTAATTCTGATTTTATAAGAAAAAATCTTTCGCAAAAAAGCAATATCTGCCAAAGGCAGAGAAGAGGTGCGGATGCGCCCTTAGGTGACTTCGGTTAAAAAATGTGTTCCCAATGGAAGCCGAGGATGTGCGGCGTATTGTCGCACATTTCAAGGATGATCTCCGAGGTGGCTAAGGCGGATTTATCGTCCTCGGCTTCGATGTAGCCGATCAGTTCCGCAATGCGGAGCACCATTTCCTTGGTCTCATTGTGCGGGGTGACGGCTTCCAAAAAACTGCGCTTTTTCAGCCAAGACTCTTTCAACTCTTCGGCGGCGGGCAGGGCGCTTTTTACGTCAGCTTTCACAGCGGCTTTTACCCTTTTTGCGTCCTCCTCGGTACTATGGTAAAGGTTTTGGATGTAGAGTTGTTCAAAGACGCCCATCGCCACGATCAAAAGGACGATGACGATGGCAAAGATCATTCGTCGCATAGCGTTTCCCCCATCACGGCGTCACCAACGTAGGGTTGCAGGTAAACGCCTTTTTGTTTGTCGCAAGTTAAAAGAAGCACGTCGTCGCGGCTGAGCGAATGTTTGGAAAGCAAGTTGTCCACAGCCTTTTCCGAGATGCCCGTCAAAAGCAGGTTTTCGGCGAAGAAGGCGCCCTCGCAAATGATCGGGTAGGGCATTTCGCTGTCTTCCACCTTGACCGAAAGAGCTTCCGGCGTGGCGGGAGCAAAGGCGGATTTGGGCAAGACGCTGAGGGTGCCGTTTGTTTCCATGATGGCGTACGCCACTTCGTTGGGGTAAAAGTATCCGGCGGCGCGCAAGGCGTGCAAAAGGTCGGTGACGTTCATATCCAGTTTGTCCAAAAGACGGTGGTCGATGCCTTTGGGGGAGATCAGCACCACGGGCGTGCCGTTTAAAAAACGGTTGAACTTGTGGTTCTTGCTGGCAAGCTTTGTGATCAAAATGTGCAGGATGAACATCGTGAACATCGGAATGATGCCGTAGGAAAGGGGGATGGAAGTATCGGACATCGGGATGCAGGCAAGTTCTGCCACGATGAGCGTGATAACAAATTCAAAGGGTTGCAATTCCGAAAGTTGTCGCTTGCCCATCAAACGCATGATGAACAGCAGAAACACATAGGTGATGATCGACCTCAAAAATACGGTAAGCATAAGGATAGTGTGCGCACACACGCGCGTTTCATTCGCGCTTTTTAAAGTCGAAGCGTCGCAAAACGGAAGGGTGTTTTTGGCAAATAGCAAAAAATGTAAAATTTTGTCACATAGTATTGAAATTTTGTACAAAAATGGTATATTATAAGGTTGTGAGGAAAAAAAGTTCAAAAATCAACGAATTTTAAAGATTTCTTCAAAAACAAAAATCAACTTTTCGTTCAAAATGCAAGGGCATTCTTGGTATTTTGAGCCTAATCATCGTCGCTTTGCCTCGTTTTTTTTGCGGGAAGGCGTCGTATTATGATCACCATCGCAATTCTTTTTAGGGAGGACTTTATGGAAGACCGTTTACTGCTTGCGAAAACTCTTTTGAAATGCTATCCCCACCTTGACGATTTGTACGCCGCCTTGACGGAATGCGTCGAGGACTGCGTTGCGAATGGTTTTTACGCGATATTCCCAAACGATCAACTGCGTTTGTACGAAAGGATCTATTCTTACGAACGGCGCAAAGTTGGCGTATATAATATGAAGTATTTGATCGAAGAAGCCTTCCGAAGAGGGAGCGGCGTCGCCTTATCCTTATTAAAAGAAAAATACTTGTACGATCGAGCGATGAGCGAATTGACCTTGAAGTATCAAGTTTCGCTTCGCACCTGCTACCGGTATATTAAAAGGGGGCTTGCCGAATTGGCGGCGGAAATGGAAAAACTCGGTTACGACAAAAAGAAGATCCTTTGCGAGTACGGTGACGAACAGTTGTTTTTGACGATGTTGAACAGGGTGATCAAAGAAGACGACGCGGAAAACGCCCAAAAGCAAGAAGGCGAAAACGGGGCGATCAATAGTCGTCGTCTTCCGCCTCTCTATCGCTTCTACTGCGGGCAAACTTTTTCCGCGGACGGAAGAGCACAACGAGGATGATGACGATGGGCACGAACATGCCGAGGATCAAAAGGATGCGCACGGTATCCACCGAGGAGCCGCCTTTGTCCTTATCTTTGGCGGCGGTTTCGTCCCCGTCAACGTTGCCGGAAGAAGCGGCGCTGTTGGGGTGCGCGGGGATGCCAAATTCCAAAAGATCGAGGTCTTCGGTCATTGCGGAATGAATGTAGTAAACTTGGTTAGCGTATAAAACGGCAAACCAAGTGGCGGTGGAGTAGTTGCGCTTTTCACCATTCGTTTTGCCGAGGTAGAGCAAGGCGGTCAATTCGCTTGCGATCAGGTTGGTTTGCTCCGCAAAGGCGGGCTTGGCGTAAAGGTATTGCCCTGCGTTTGCCGAAATGGTGCGATTGGTGTAATAGGGGCTTAAAACGTTGAGTTCCGGCGTGTCGGAAACTTCCGCCGCTTTTACAAGCCCTCTGACACCGTTGTATTCAACCAAATGATAAACCGAAGTCAGGTTGGCTTTGATCAGCTTGACGTAATAGGTTTTTGGCAGGATGAAAAGAACGTCTTGCACGACGGTGTTTTCATATAAACAGACGCCGTCTTGCTTGATCTCAAGATAAGAATAGTCCTCCGCGGCGGCAGTTGCGGGGACAAAGCAAAACGTTGTTAAAACAAACGTCAGAAGCAAAAGGCAAAGGACAATTCGTTTCATACGCCTATTATACACTATCTTTTTCGTTTTGTGAAGAGCGGAGAGCCCGAATGGTGACGAGAAATGGATAAAAACGGTAAAATCGAAGAGCTTGTTCGCCGCGTGAAGGAGATAGAGCGCCTGCAAAAATTTCGCGCGGAGCACGACAAGCTCGCCGCCTACAACCGTGACAAAGTGCACGTCAAACAAATGGAATTCCACAAATGCGTGAAGCGCAACCGTTGGGCGCTTTTGTTCCTCGCGCTTTTCGTCTATCAATTGAAAGACAGCAAGAAGCGCGAAGAAAAATACACCGCCACCATCACAAGTTTGACCGAAGGGTTAAACGCCCTGGAAGGCATCAAACAGGATATCAAAAGCATCATCGATACGATCGATGCCACCGTAGACATCGGCGAGAGCTTTTTTGCAAAGAAAAAGTCCGCAAAGAGCATGGAAAACAAAAGGGATAAAACCGAATGATCAAAAAAGGCTTGAAGCGCTTTGCTTTGAGCCTTCTTTTTATTAAAATCGGCGGATTTTTGCCGTTTACCTTTAAATGTGAGTATTGACGCACCGCGCCGCGTGGTGTAGAATAATTATATAGAAAGTCGAATTTTGCCGTTTTTAGGCATAGGTTTTCGGAAAGGAACAAGAAAATGTGGTATATCGTCTGTTTGATAGTATTGATATTCGTATACGTTCTTGCGATAACTTTTATGGATCGATTCAAACGCCCATGGCTGGTAAACTTGATCTTAATCGGAGTTTGCCTTTCTTGCTACGTTGCGCTTGCGATTATCATATATAAGGACGTAGGGTTTTGGGATTGGAATTTTCAAAACGCTCTTCCCACCGCCAACGTCAGCCCCTTTATGTTTTGTTCCTTGGCGCTCTATGTTTTTTTTTTGCCGAAAAAGATACGAAAATACCATTCCGTTTTGATCGCGCTCCTTTCGGCGGGAATGTTCGGCGCCGTTGCGATAGCGTGCGTGTCAAGGGCGGTCATACGCTATAAATTCCATTTCAGTTTCGTTTTGGATTATCTCTCGCATTTGTCGCTTTCCCTTTTTGGAATATATCTTGTCCGGTCGGAGCAGGTGGAACTTAAAAAGCGCGACTGCCTGATCGCGGGTGGGGCTCTTTTCTCCGTAGCGGTGATCATGCTGATCATAAACGCCATCTTCGGCACCGCTTACTTCGGACTCGCGTTGAATGAAAAGTACAATATTTACAATATGGTTTTGGCGCCCAATGCGTATCTTTCCGCGGCGCTTTATTTTGTCTGCCTCGTCCTTGTGCTGACGATCGGGTACTTCTACGTTAAATTTTTGACCGCTATTAACTCAAAAACGCATGAGGAGTCGTCTGAGAATAAGGCGGTCGATTGAGAATGTTTTGATTTGTTGCCATCGATAAATATAAAAAACACCCCACGTTTCCGTGAGGTGTTTTTTATCGTTGTTTCTTCTTACGCCTTGAAGTTTTTGATATACTTCGCAAGCTCGTTGAAGATGACGTCCAAACCGTGCGCGCCCGCGTCGGGGTAACCGATGCTACGCTCGCCTACGGTGCCCGCTCTGCCAAGGGTGGCAACGTGGGTCTTGGTGGCTTCCGCGCCGTCGTGCGCCGCTTTGGCGCCGAGGTCGATGCCTTCCTGAAGCTTCTTGCCTTCTTCCGCCGCTTTGGTGAGCGCCATTGCGCAGGGCTTCAAAGCGTCGACGAGGGTCTTGTCGCCGATCTCGGCGCCCTTGCCGAAGCTCTTCTTGCCGGTTTCGTAAACGCCGCGGTTTGCCTCGGTGAAGAGGAAGGCGAGGTCGGTGAGGTTGATCTCCTTCTTGCCGATCATCGCTTTGCCGGCGTACTTGAACGCGCTGCCCCAGATCGGGCCGGAAGCGCCGCCGCAGTACTCCTTGATGATCTCGGAGCAGCTGACGAGGAATTCGCCGATGTCGCCCTTTTTGCGGGTAGCCCAATCCGCTTTGAGTTGCTTAAAGCCTTTGGCGATGCTCATACCGAAGTCGCCGTCGCCCATCTTATCCGCTTCGCAGAAGGGAACTTCGTTTTCAATGATGACGTCCGCCATCTTGTCCACGATCTTCACGAACGCCGCGGTGTTGATGGTCTCCGCGATCGCGGGGGTGCCTTCCACTTCGTAAACGGCGTTGACGTCCGCTTCTTCCGCAGCGGCTTTCTTGGCTTTCTTTGCCACGGGAGATGCAACGTTGGTCACGCCGAGAGCCTTGGCGATGGCGTTCATCGCTTCGACCGCCGCTTCTGCTTGCTCGCTCATCGCCGCGCCCCAGCTGAGAGCGGGGGTGGTGACGGGATAGTCAACGTACTTCTTGAGGTCGTCGTCCACCTTGAGAACGGTGATGGAAGCGCCCGCCATATCGATACTGGTCATATAGTTGCCGACGATGGTGCGGTGGATCTTAACGCCAAGCTTCTCAAGCGCCTTGGTGGTGGAATAGTTGAGGATATAAAGCTCCTGGAGGG
>JAGAAA010000040.1 GCA_017615495.1 Clostridia bacterium | reverse complement strand
CGGTTATGAGCCGACCGCTCTAACCAACTGAGCTAAAGGCCCAAGATACTTCTTGGTCGGGGTGAAGAGACTTGAACTCCCGGCCCCATGGTCCCAAACCACGTGCGCTACCATCTGCGCTACACCCCGAAGATTTGCGACTTAATAATCATACAATAGACCGCTTGCAATGTCAAGATTTTTTCGCGATTTTTTAAAGGTTTTTTTTCAAGCGAAAAAACGCAAGTTTTGCATCTATTCTTCGCACACCTCAAGGTGGAAAGCAAGCACGTCTTTGCCCTCATCTTCCTCCTCGGGATAGAGCTCGAACATTTTCTCCATATACTCCATTATTCCCACGTCTCTGAAGCCGATGGAGGCGTGATCCAAGGCGTCGTAAGCGCTTTCAAAGCTGTCAAAACGGTCTATCGCCGTGACCTTGGTTTTGAGTATTTGGGGGGTATGGCTGTTTTTGATAAAATAGACCTCGTCGCCAACTTTGATGGCTTCCCTCTTCTCATCCGCAAGGCGCAGTTCCACCGTTTTGGAATGCGATTTGATGAGGTCAAAGAAACGCGCGTCAACGTGCATGGTGACCACGCCTTCCCTCTTGACTTCCTTTTGCCACCTGCGTTGGAGGGCAAACGCCTTTTGCTTGCGGCGGGCGCGCAATTTGCCGAGTTCTGCGCAGCGCATCGGCGTGAAGGAGCCGTTCAGCATGCGCCCGGGCGTGATGCCAAAGCGCTTGAGCATCTCCTTATACGTGAGCCCCGTCTTTTCCAAGCAATGCTTTAAGAGGTAAAGGGCCATTTCCGCATCGTCATCCGCTTGGTGGTGGGTGAATTCCGTCGTGCGACCGAGTTGGACGGAAACTTTGTCCAGCCCGATGCCGTTTTCCACGTCGTAAACGGCGGAATAGATCATCTGGGTGCAAATGAAGCGGAAATCAAAAGGCTTTACGTGCGCGCGCTTGCACGCTTCGTTAAACATAAACATATCGTTGTTGGCGGAATGCGCCATCACGATGGTATCTTTGTCCTCCAAGTAGGAGGCAAGTTCGTCACGGAGTTCCTCAAAGGTGGGTTTGTCATCCAAATCACCCTTCTTCACCTTAAAATCAATGGGCTTGCGAAACTTCATCGCAAAGCGGCAAAGGGGGTTGATCCAATAATTCCTTTTAAAAATGATGTTGAAATTCTCGTCGGCGAGCACCATTCCGGCGCTGAAAACGCTTCCTTTCACAAACATATTGCAAGCTTCAAGATCGACAGATAAGTATTTCATTCGTTTCACCGTCACCTATTATAGCATCTTTATCGAGATTAGAAAAGCGTTGCAAGGTGAAAAGTATCAAAAAAGAAGCCGCGCCCCATCTTGACATTATTTGATTTGAAATTATAATATAAGTAACTATGTTTGTAACATTGCTTGTGCTAACCACCATATACACCTTTTATATGGGATATACGGACGGCTCCAACGCCGTTGCCACTTGCATTACGACCAAAGCCATGCATCCGCGCTTTGCCGTTTATCTTAGCGCAGCCATCCAATTTGTCACCGTGATCGCCCTTTACTTTTTCGTCAGCGATATGAGCGTTGCCGCCACCATCGGCAAAGGGATGATACGAAACGCAACCTTTAACGACGTTACGAGCAAAGGCGCCTTTATCTTTTTGTTTTCCGCCCTGTTATCCGCCCTATTATGGAGCGTGATCACCTTCTTTTTGAAGCAACCGAACAGCACGTCGCACACCTTGCTTGGCGGTATCGTGGGCGCGGCGATCGGGGCGTTTGGGTTTGGCGCCGTGCTCTGGAAAAACGTGATGCTCCGCATCGTTTTGATGATCTTCCTCGCTCCCATCGTTTCGGTATCCATCGGCTTTTTGATCAATAAACTTCTCAGGCGCATCGCTCTTCGTCACGCCGCAAGCGGCACGGGCAAAGTGGTAAAAGCGCTGCAGTGGATCAACGTGGTGCTGCTTTCCTCTGCGATCTCGGTAAACGACGCGCAAAAGTCCTTTGGCGTGTACCTTTTGATCGCGTCATTCGGGCTGGCTAAGATCGCCACCCCGCCCGTTTACGTTGCCTTTATGTTTGCCGCGGCGCTTTCCTTCGGGATGATCTTCGGCGGGTACCGCATCATCGTCACCATCGGGCAAAAACTTTTTAAGATAAAACCGCTGATGTCCCTTTCCTCGCAAATTGCCACCAATGTGGTCATCTTCACTTCTTCCGCCATCGGCGTGCCCATCAGCACGGGGCAAGTGATCTCGTCCACCGTGGTCGGAATTGGCGTTTCCGAACGCGCGCGCGGCGTAAAATGGCTCACCGTCAAAAGGATCGTTCTCGGCTGGATCGTCACCATGCCGGCGACCATCGTCTTTGGCGCCTTGTTTTACCTATTGACAAATCTTATTCTCGGAGGATTGTTATGAAAAATAAGATCAACTTTTTCGATATGTTGAAGGAACAAAGTTCTTACGTCGTAAAATCGATGACTTTGCTCAACGAGTATTGCACCACGAGCAAGGAAGAACTTGCCGATATTATCATCCTGCTGGAGGAAGAAGCGGACGAAGTCAGAAGGAAACTGATCACCCACCTCAACAAAACCTACATCACGCCCATTGACCGCGAGGACCTTTTCCACCTCTCCCGCCTGCTTGACGAGATCATCGACTACATCAAAACTTCGGTGGATGAAATACATCTCTTCAAGATCATGCCAAACGAAGACCTGATCAAGATAACCACCACCCTTTTGGAAATGACAAACCACCTTTACGACGCCATCTCCAATATGGAAAGGGACGAAAAGGCGTCCACCGCCGCGGCGTACAAGGTAAAGCACCTCGAAAACGTTGTGGATAGCTTGACCAAGCACGCCTACGCTAACGTTTTTGAAAGCGACGACTTCAAAATGATCTTTAAGTACGCCGAGATCTACAAGCATTTGAACCACACAGCCGACGTGGCGGACAGCGCGATGGACTTCCTGCTCGATATCTTCGCAAAGATGTAAATCTAAAGCATTCGGACATAAAAAAACTTCGCACGGTTGTCGTGCGAAGTTTTTATTTTCGTTTGTTGATTACTTGTTCTCGTCGGAAGGAGTGAAGTCCTTAAGAAGGTCGCCGAGGATGTTGTTTTGAACCTTTTCGGTGGTACCGAAGTTCTCAACGATCTCCTGCTCTTCCTTGGAGATCTCGCCACCGGCGGGCTTTTTGCCTCTGCGCTCTTGCGTGGGACGAGCGGAAGTGCGAACTCTCTTTTCACCTTCTTGCGCCTCGGTCTCAGCGGGCTCTTGCGCGTCCTTGATGGAAAGCGCCATACGGTTGTTGTCAAACTTGATGACCTTCGCTTGAACGACGTCGCCCACCTTCAAAACGTCAGCCGGAGAGTTGAGCCTCTTGTCGCTGATGTTGGAAACGTGCACCAAACCGTCCACACCCGGCTCGATGCTGATGAACGCGCCGAAGTTGACGATGGTTTGAACCGTACCGGTCACGATGGAACCGACGGGATACTTCTCTTGAGCAAGCTCGTAAGGACGCTTTTGGAGAAGCTTGTAGGACAAGGAGACCTTGTAGTTTTCCGGGTCGACCTTGATGATGACGAACTCGTATTCCTTGCCGATCTCAAGCACGTCGGAAGGAGCCTGACCCTTGATCCAGCTGAGCTCGGTCTTGGGAGCCAAGCAATCGAAGCCGTACACGTTGACAAACGCGCCGAACTCCGCAAACCTCTTGACCACACCGGGCACGACGTTGTTAACTTCAAATCTGTCGCGGTTGGCTTCGAAGATGGCCTTCTTTTCTTCTTCCTCGCGAGCCTTCTTCTCCTGCCATTCTTGCTCAGCCTTTTCACGAGCCGCCTTCTTTTCGGAGATCAAAACTTCCTTGTGGGAAGCGACGATCCTGTGACGCTTGACTTCAGCGCCCTCTTCGCCCTTCTTGTCCGGAAGCTTTTTCACGAGAAGCTTCTTGCCAACGTAACTTTGGAGATCCTCGTCAGCCACGCGGTGCAATTCGATATGAGAAACAGGAATAAAGACGGTGTAAGAACCCTTCTTGCCAAGCAAGCCGCCCTTATCGACCGCTTTGTCGATCTTAAGCTCGAAAACGCTGTCAAGCAAAGCCTTGTCCATCTCTTCGACTTCATCGTACTTTCTCTTGTCGAGAGCGATGTAGTCCTTGTTGCCGTTGGTGTTGGGGACGACTACCGCGGTAAACTCCATACCTGCGGGATAGTCCTCGGGCTTGTACTCGCCATCAGTCAACCTGTCAACAGCGATAAAACCGTCCTTCTTGCCAAGCTTCAAGCCGGAAACGTAAACGCCGGTCTCGTCACTTCTGATGACGGTGACCTTAACACGCATACCTTCCTTCACGCCGAAGCTGGTGGACGCCATAACGTCATCCATCGTCGTGATCTTCTTCGAGGGCTTGGACGCCTTGGTCTCTTCCGCTGCCGCTGCGACGGGAGCCGTTGCTTCCGTCATTTCATTCTCCGTGTTCTGGAGAGTCACTTCGTTTTCGTTGCTCATTCCTGATAATACCTCCATGATCAACTCCTTTGGAGTTGATGCTCCTGCTGTAACGCCAATCTTTTGTATTTCGGAAAAGTCAATTGCTTTTACGTCCTCGGCGGATTGGATCAAGTACGCCCTTTCGCAGTTTGCTTTGCAAATATCCACGAGTTTCGCGGTATTCGAGCTGGAACGGCTTCCGATCACCAAAACGGCGTCGCACGCGCAAGAAAGAGACTTCGCCTCAACTTGTCGTTCTTTCGTAGTATAACAAATTGTTTGTCTTATAGCAAGTGTTTTTATATTCTTTTTTAAATGATTTATTATAATATCGGCTTTACTTTCCGAAAAAGTGCTCTGACAAACCAGCAAATAGGGTCTGTTTTGATCAAAAACCGTCTTTTGCGCTTGTTCTAGGGACTCGATGACGTCGCATTCCTTTGCGTAACCGCGCGTGCCCACAACTTCGGGATGATCCGGATCGCCCACGATGATGACGCGGTAGCCCTTTTTGTCAAATTCGGTAACGACGTCGTGGATCTTTTTCACAAAGGGGCACGTTGCGTCCACGATATTCGCGCCGGTGGCCTTCAGTCTTTCATGGATCTGCGGCGAAACACCGTGCGCGCGGATAACCACGCTGCCGCCCTTGACGAAATCGATATCCTCTTCGCCGATCACCACGTAACCCGCCTCTTCAAAGCGGCGGATGATCGTCTCGTTGTGCGCGATGTTGCCAAACAGTCTGACCGGCTTTTCGGTGGCGCCAAAGGCAAGCGAGATCGCCCTTTCCACCCCTTTGCACAGCCCTGCCGTGCGCGCGACGACTACTTTCATTTCTTTTTGCACGCGGTAAGGTCCGCTACCTTTTGATCAAGCTCTTTGTGTAAGTCTTCCATCTTGTCGTGCAAATACGCCGCGACTTCGTCCTTTACGTCGTGCATGTTCTTGCCGTAAAAGGCGGAAAGATCGATGGGGTCACCTACGATCAGATAATTGCGATGAAACGCCTTGCTTTGGTGATGAAACATCAAAGGAATGATGGGCACCTTCGCCTTGATGGCGTAAACGCCCGCGCCCGACTTAAACTCCGCCATCTCGTGCGTACCCGCTTTGTTGCGGGTGCCTTCGGGAAAAATCAAGATCTGACTCCCTCTTTTTAACCTTTTTAAGATCTCTTTGTGCACCGAAACTTCGGGGGTGCCGCGGTTGACCTTGATCGCCCCCATTTTGGTCAAAAACCAAGAGGAAAACTTGTTTTTGAAAAGTTCAGCTTTGCCGAGAACGTTGAGTTCTTTCTTAAAAAGCTTGGACGCCACGATCAAAACGTCGGACGACGCGTAGTGATTGCAACATACGACGGCGCTTTCCAACGAGAACTTTTCCTTATTTATGACCGTCGTCGGATGAATGAGTGAGATAAAAGGCGATGCCAACCACCGCAAAAAACGATACATTCGTTACTCCTTTATGTAGCTTAAAACTTTTGCGATCACCTGGTCGATGGTCATATCGCTCGTATCGATATAAACGCTGTCTTCCGTTTGCGTAAGGGGCGCGAAATCACGATGGCTGTCGTTGTAATCACGCTTTTTGATATCCTCCAAAAGCACGGAAAAATCAATGATTTCCCCTTTTGCGGCAAGTTCGTCGTAGCGACGCTTTGCACGCACCTCCGGGCTGGCGGTGATAAAGAACTTATATTCCGCGTTGGGGAGGACGTACGAAGTGATGTCCCTGCCGTCCAAGACGCAATCGTATTTTGCCGCGAGAGCGCGTTGCATCTCCACCAATTTCAGTCTGACGGCGGGGATCCTGGAAATATCGGACGCCGCTTTGCTCATTCTGTGCTCGCGGATCTCTTTGGATACGTCCTTACCATCCAAATATACGTGCTGAACGCCGTCGATATACTTGATGTCAAGGTCCACCGTGGGCAAAAACTCGCACACCTTCTTTTCGTCGGTGACGTCCACGCCCAAATTGAGGCTCTTTAAGGCTACCGTGCGATACATCGCGCCGGTATCCAAATAAGTGATGTTCAATCTCTTAGCAAGTTCCTTGGCGACGGTGCTTTTGCCCGCGCCGGAAGGTCCGTCAATAGCAATGTTCATACTTTCCTCCTATCGTTAAATATTATCACAAAACGCCCTTGTCAATCAACCCTTTGCCGCGCTCTTGCCGGCAAGATACCCCGTTGAAAAGGCGATTTGCAAATTGTAACCGCCCGTAAGGGCGTCCACGTCCAACAGTTCCCCCGCAAAATAGAGCCCGGGCACGAGCTTGCTTTGCATATCCTTTGCGTTTACTTCGCCAACCGAAACGCCGCCGGAAGTAACGATCGCACCGTTAAATTCCTCAAACCCGGTCGGCTTGATCTTGATGCCTTTGACCACCGAACAAAGCTTGTGACGTTCCTCCTTGGTGATGGAATGACAAGGTTTGTTTTCGTCTATCCCCGCCTCTCTCAAAACGAGCGGGATCAAGGATTTGGGCATCAGTTCCGGCAAAACCTTTTTGATGGTCTTGTTGATATCTCCGCCGAAATCACGCAGCAGCCTTGCGTCCAACGTTTCAATGGAAAGCGCTGGTTTTAAGTCCAAAGATATATTTATATCTTTCAAATTCTCCCGGTTGACCCTTGAGGAAGTGCGAAGCACGATGGGGCCGGAAATGCCCGTGTGGGTAAAAAGCATTTCGCCAAACTCCGAAAACAGCTCCTTTTCACCGCGCGAAACGGTGATCTCCACGTTTTTTAAACTGAGCCCGGCAAGACTTTCGGGAAGCTCCGCCTTTATCCCCACGAGAGCGGGAAACAGTTCGGTAACGCTGTGTCCGAAGGTTTTAGCGAGTTTGTAGCCGTCGCCGGTGCTCCCCGTCGCCTGATACGTCATGCCGCCCGTACAAAGGATAACTTTGTCAAAGCGGTAACTTCCGACGGAAGTTTCAACGGCAAAGCCGTCGCCCTGCTTCGTTATCGACAAAACTCTCTCGTTAAAACGCACGGCAACGCCGGCGTCCGAAAGAAGTTCCTTCCACGCCTTCAAAATATCCGACGATTTGTCCGAAACGGGGAAAACTCTGCCGCCCCGCTCCGTTTTGAGCGGTACGCCGCAACTTTCAATCAAGGTGACGAGATCGGAAGGAGAAAGCGCGTGGTACGCCGAGTACATAAAACGAGGGTTGCGTATCACGTTTGAAATATGCCCCTCAACGTCGGAATCATTGGTCAGGTTGCAACGGCCTTTGCCTGAGATGAAAAGCTTCTTCCCGAGTTTTTCGTTTCGCTCGAAAAGCGTCGTTTCCGCCCCTGCCGTAGCAGCCGCGTATGCCGCGGACATCCCCGCGGCGCCTCCGCCGACCACCGCTATACGCATAAGGTCTTCTCCGCCTGTTTATCGAAGAATTCCCGCGCCGTGTCCTGAATTGCCACGGGGGTAACGGTGATAAAGCCTT
>JAGAAA010000039.1 GCA_017615495.1 Clostridia bacterium | reverse complement strand
TGATAATGCAGGCATTGAATTCTTTAAAATACAACACATACATATGGTTTAAAAATAAGTTTTTTACCATCATTTTTACGTCGATTCTTTTACTGGTGATCGGGGCGTTAATTGCTATTTCAATGCCCGTTCAGATCCAAAACAAAGAGCCCACTCCCACCGAAAGAGAAGAAGCTCGTCTATCCTATCAGAGCAAACTGGAAAAATACCAAACATTACAAGGATATATAACCGGTGAAATAGCAATTCCAGAAGGCATTTTGATGACGGACGGCATGGTGGATTACTCTCAGGAAATAGAGTACTATACTTTTCTTTTGGAGACTGATACATATGTAGCACCAATCGATTCAAGCGCCTGCCATTTTACAAAAAAATTCTTGTTTGCCGTCGGATTGGTTTTCCCGTTGCTTGTCATCCTTTTTACTTATTTTTTGGCTACAAAGCCAAGCTGGGACGAAATGAAAAATGAGCTGATTTCTCAGATGAATAGACGATCGCTCTTTCGAGGTAGAATACTATTTATTTGGCTTTTGCTCCTCGTAGTAAGCATTTTGTTGTTGCTTTGTCCATTTATATCTTCACTTTGCGACAAAAGCTCTTATGTTTGTTATGGGAAAGACGGGTACTATTGCACTTCGGGATTTGCAATAATCTTTTTACCACGAGCTTTAGGACTCCTTCTCGCCGCTTTTATATGGTCATCCACGACTTTTTTGTGTGCAAAAAAGCACCACGCGCGTGCCAGGCTTGCTTTGCCGCTCTCTTTGTACGGTGCGACACAGGCAATATTTGTTTTGTTTTACCTATTTTCCGATGTCATTTTTAATGATGAGAGAGCTGTTTGGTATATCGATATTCTCGCGCAAATGCGTTACTCGGAACGAATCAGCATGTTTTCGAATTGGCCTCCTATTGGGCAAATCGGAATAGGGATTATGATCTTTGTCACCATTTTACTGTCTGTTCTTTGCTTTTTCTTTTATCCACGTTACGCAAAGATGGAAAATGAGGTATGATATGTTAGAAATAAAATCCATTTGTAAAAATTTTGGAGAGAAAAGAGTCCTAAAAGATGTTTCTTTTACGATACCAACAGCGCAAGTTTGGTCTCTTTTAGGCATTAATGGAGCAGGGAAAAGTACTCTGCTTAAAATCATTTGCCAATTATTACCCGCCGATAAAGGCGAGATCCTTTTTAACGGGATTTCGGTTGACCCTCAAAACGGCAACTTGGGGTGCATGATAGAATCTCCTTCTTTTCTTCGGGATTTAACTGGAAGACAAAATCTTAAGGCGCTCTCCTTTTTGTATCAAGGTATTTCAAATAAGCGGATCGATGAAGTGATGGAACTTACCGGAATGAGTGATCATGCGAATACTTTGTTTAAAAAATATTCCACCGGAATGAAGCAACGCTTGTATTTTGCGTATTCCATTTTAAACCATCCGCAACTTATCGTATTAGACGAACCGTTTAATGGGCTTGATCCTATTGGAATAAAGCACATGAAAGATACGATCAGGTTTTTGTCAAAAAAGGGTTGCACTATTTTAATATCAGGGCACAATATATCTGATTTGCAAGAGATAAGCGATGGCGCTGTTATTATAGATCAAGGGAAAGTGGTATCCATATATCCGGAGATTCAAGGGATGAATATGACGGATGTGTTTTTGCAATCTGTTAAAAGCGATGGAACAGCGCAATGAAAAAGCCATTTTATACCGCAAAAGCCTTTCAATATGAATGGTACCGCTTTGCTCACTCTCCTAAGTTTTGGACAACGATATTGACTGTATTTCTGCTTTTGTTGGTATTCTTGCCGATCATATATTTCTTTGGTATACCGTTTGACCCCGATTATAATCCTATTTCAAGCGACGAAAGACAAGAAGAACTTCAGTCCATACAAGACAACATCACGGAACTTTATAGCATTCTTGAAAATGAGCCTGAATTACCTGATGAAATAGTGAGTTCTATTAAGGAACAATTGGTAGAACTCGAATTTTATCAAAAGACAAATTCAGTTCCTCAAGACTATATGGACATTGCTTTTTTGAAAGATAAACAAAAAGGCAGAGAATCCGCCGGATTTATGATTTTTTTTGAAATCATAAGTTCCTTCTATTTTTTTGCTGTTTGCGTTTTTAGCGCGACGTTTTTTTTCATTAAAGACTATGCCGTAAATAATTATAAAAACATTTTTGTCGGTACTGTAAAAAGAGAGGCAATTTTCAGGGCAAAACTTGTTTTGCATCTTATTTTAAATGCTTCTGTTTTGTTATTAATGTTTATATTCGGGCTTTCTTTTGGCATAAAAACCCCTTGTACGCTTTTATTACATAAGAGCAATACGTATCAAATCATTTCGACAACGCATTTGTTTTTTGTAAACTTAGTCAGTATGGCGGTTATGGGGATTACGCTAACATCGCTTTCGATTATAATCGGCGTTTATTCCAAAAAACCTGCGTATAGTACGATTATTCCATTGTTTTTTTGCTTGATTATGGTCCTCGTCGACTTTACGTATTTAAATACTCTCTATATTGATCCGGCATTTACAACAACGAAGCTTCGGTTTCTTCATTATTTCCCAATAACGAGTCTCCATTATCATTATAGTGGATTTAACATAGAGTATTTAATTAAAGTTTTAATGCACTTGGCGTTTAGCGTAATCGCATTAATCTTGGCGCGTAGAAAATTCCAAAAAACGATTTAACGGATATTATGCACTCAAAAGAGTGCGAATTTTCCACATAAGCAAAAGCGGGCGCTTCTATCTTCGTTGACTGCGCGCGCGGGGTATGATATAATTCTTTTTAAGAAACCTATGCGGCCGCACGCGCGGAGAAAGGAGAAAATATGGAGTACAGGACCGAACGCGACAGTATGGGCGAGGTGCAAGTCCCCGCAGATAGTTATTGGGGCGCGCAAACCCAGCGTAGCTTGGAAAACTTCCGTATCGGGGAAGAAAAGATGCCCCGCCGCATTTTGAATGCGTTTGCCGTCGTAAAAAAGGCTTGCGCCGTGACCAACCGCGCTCTTGGGCTTTTGGATGAAAAGCGCGCGGGGCTCATCGTCACCGCCGCGGAGGAGATCCTTGCCGGCAAGCTTGACGGGCAATTCCCCCTCGCCGTATGGCAGACGGGCAGCGGCACGCAAACCAATATGAATTTTAACGAAGTTATCGCCAACCGCGGCAACGAGATCGCAGGCGAAAAACTTCTTCACCCCAACGATCACGTCAATCGCTCGCAAAGTTCCAACGATACTTTCCCCACGGCGTTGCATATTGCCGCCGTGCTTTCTTTGCGCGAAGGGCTTGAGCCCGCGCTTAAGGAGATGATTGCCGCGTTCTGCCGTTTGGAAGAGGAGAACGCCGGCGCCGTCACCGTGGGGCGTACCCACTTGCAGGACGCCGTGCCTATCGCTTTTTCGCAGGAGATCAGCGGTTGGCGGGTGATGGTGGAGCGTTCGCTCGCCGCAATCAAGGCCGCGTCGGACGGGCTTTTGGATCTTGCGCTTGGCGGTACCGCCGTCGGCACGGGGCTCAACTGTCCCAAGGGCTTTGCCGAAGCCGTCGCAAAGGAGATCGCGGAGGAAACGGGCGTGTCTTTCCGCACTGCGCCCAACAAGTTCCACGCGCTTTCCTCCAAGGATGACATTGCCTTTGCGCACGGCGCTTTAAAATCCCTTGCCGCCGACCTTATGAAGATAGCAAACGACGTCCGTTGGCTGGCTTCCGGCCCGCGTTGCGGTCTTGGCGAGATCAAAATTCCCGAAAACGAGCCGGGTTCCTCCATCATGCCGGGCAAGGTGAATCCCACCCAATGCGAAGCGCTGACCATGGTCGCCGCGCAAGTGATGGGCAACGACGTGACGGTAGGCATCGCGGCGTCGCAAGGCAACTTCCAACTCAACGTTTATATGCCGGTCATCGCGCACAACTTCTTGCAATCGGCAACCTTGCTTGCGGATGCGGCGCGTTCCTTTACGGCGCATTGCCTGACGGGGCTTTCCGCCAACCGTGAAAAGATGGCGGACAACCTCTCGCGCACCTTGATGTCGGTCACCGCGCTGTCGCCCAAGATCGGGTACGACAACGCCGCCAAAATTGCCAAGGCAGCACACAAAAACGGCACTTCCTTGCGTGAAGAAGCGGTCAAACTCGGGTATCTTACCGCCGAGGAATTCGACGCCCTCGTCAAGCCGGAAAAAATGATTTAATAAGAAGGACAAAACTATGAATTACGCTGAAGAATCTTTGAAGAAACACTACGAATGGAAGGGCAAGCTGGAAACGGTCCCCAAAATGAAGATCGAAAACCGCGACGACCTTTCGTTAGCCTATACCCCCGGCGTCGCGCAGGCGTGCTTGGAGATACAAAAGGACCCCGAAAAGTCCTATCAACTGACCGGTCGCGGCAATTTGGTCGCGGTGGTCACCGACGGCACCGCCGTTTTGGGCCTGGGCGACATCGGACCCGAAGCGGGTATGCCGGTGATGGAAGGCAAGTGCGTGCTGTTTAAGGCTTTCGGCGGGGTGGACGCCATCCCTCTTTGCGTGCGCAGTAAGGACGTGGACGAGATCGTAAACACCGTCGCCCTCCTTGCGGGCAGCTTTGGCGGCATCAATTTGGAAGATATCGCCGCGCCGCGTTGTTTTGAGATCGAACGCAAATTGAAAGAGCGTTGCGACATCCCCGTTTTCCACGACGATCAGCACGGCACCGCCGTGGTGGTGCTTGCCGCGGTGCTCAACGCCTTAAAGGCAGTGGGCAAGGAGATCGGCTCTGTCAAAGCGGTCATCAACGGCGCGGGTTCGGCGGGCATCGCCATCGCAAAGTTGCTTCTTTCCCGCGGGCTCAAAAACCTTACGATGTGCGATAAAAAGGGCGTCATCGCGGAAGGGCTCGATTGGCTCAATCCCGCGCAGGCGGAAATGGCAAAGGTCACCAACCGCGCGCACGTTACGGGCACACTCGCGGACGTGCTCAAGGGGGCGGACCTCTTTATCGGCGTTTCGGCGGGCAACATCGTTTCGCCCGAAATGGTGAAGAGTATGGCGGAGGGCGCGATCATGTTCCCGATGGCGAATCCCACGCCCGAGATCATGCCCGAGTTGGCGCTTCAATCCGGCGCCGCCGTCGTAGGCACGGGACGCAGTGACTTCCCCAATCAGATCAACAACGTTTTGGCATTCCCCGGCATCTTCCGCGGTGCTTTGGACGTTCGAGCTCGTGAGATCAACGAGGAAATGAAACTTGCGGCGGCGGAAGCGCTTGCTTCTTTGGTTTCGCCGGAGGAACTCAAAAAGGATTACATCCTGCCGCGCGCCTTTGACCCGCGGGTAGGTCCCGCAGTGGCAAAAGCGGTGGCAAAAGCCGCGCGCGATTCCGGCGTTGCAAGGGCGTAACGCTTGGATAAAATAGGGTATTTAAAAAACTCTCATTTTGTTGTATAATATAAAAAAGGAAACGCAGGCGCCTTTGTGGGCGCCTGTTTAAAAAAAGGAGGAGAATCAAATGACCGAAAAATTCAAACGGTTGTTTTTGATCATCACGGTAGCGGTCCTTGCATTGTGCGTCGCGGCATTTGCCGTTGCGTGCGGCGATAAGACGCCGGAAGGCGATACCAAAACGCCGACGAGTTTGGAAGTCACCCTTGCGGATGGCTCCACGCTATCTTATTCCGACGGCGCGATCATCGTGACGGAAGGACAGATCCCCGCCATCACGGCAGGGGATTTTAAGGTGAGCGTTGTTTATTCGGATGACAGCAGGGAAGCCATCACCGGCTTTAGTTACAACGCGGGCTCCTTTAGCCAAAATTCCGTGGCGGGCTCGTATAGCCTCACCTTCACGCACTCGGGGCAAACCGCAATCGTGACGGTGCAGGTGCTTCCCATCCAGCGCACGGCTCTTGCTTCCATTGATACGAGCATAACGTATTCTTACGAGTATTCCGGCAGTGAGATCGACATCATCGCCAAGCTTGACGCCACCCGCGAAGGGGAGAATAAAATTGCGTCGATGATCGCTTCCGGCAAGGTAAGGATTTCCACGGAACAGAATTTGAACGTTCGCACCGCCACCAATGCAGGCTATTATTTCTTGGATCTCATTGCGGCGGACGGGTATTCTTGGCAGGAGGAACCCGCCGGTGAATCCACCTCGAAAATGATTAGCTGGAGGATCAGCAAAAAGGAGATCCCTCTTCCCACCGTGCAAGGCGGCGTGACCAGTTTTGAATTCACGGGGGAGGAGATCACGCTTCCCGTTAACGTCAACGGGTTTGACGATCAGATAACTTTTGTGAACGGCTTGCCCACCAACAAGGCAACCTATGTCACCTATGGCGATAATCATTATACTTGCCAAGCGATGATTAAGGATGAATATCAAACCAACTATACTTTCGTCGGAGATAGATACATTGTGGACGTTTCCGCTTGGACCATTTACCCCAAGCGCCTTGCGTTCCCCACGCTTTTGGGATATAAGAATAAGACCACGTCGGAAGGCGTCGATTACTATCACTACGATTATACCGGCAGCGCCATCGCGGTGACCACCAGCGTGGATAATAACGACATCTTTACCGTGGAGAAAAACTCCGGGTATCCCATCGTAAACGTTCTCGATTGGGAAAACGGCAGTTACTATATCGGCGTCACGCTTACGGATACCTCCTTGGCGTACAACTATCGTTGGGCGGATGGCTCCGAGATTGCGGGAGCTTCCTTCAACGTTGTGATCGACCCCATCGATTACACTTTGCCCGCGGCGATCGCATCCGCAACGCTTTATGCGGAGACCGATTACGTGCCGGGCAATACTTACGCTACGGAAAACAGCATCGAGCTCACCTCCGACACCCTTGCCTTCTTGACGGACGCGGGCGTTTGGCTGGACGATTACTCCACCATTACTTACGATGACAACGAAACAAATTACGGCGCGGGCATCAAAACGCTGAACTTCGCTTTCAAGCGTAGTGCCAACTATAATCCTTGCGCAATGACCTTAAACGTAACCGTCAACAAGGCGCAGGTCAACGTAAGTTCCTTCTCGTGGGTTGGCACGCAAAACGTCACGGACAGCAACATTTGGCGTGATTTGGAAGAAGGCAACTTCACTTACAACGGGTTGCCGCAAAGAAAGCAATTGGACCTCAATTGTTATTCCTATTATATGATGGCGATAGAAAGCATTTATCCCACTGTAACTTACAACGTTTATTACGGCGCGTCTGCGGGCGCTTACGGCGCAACCCCCATCCAAACAATTGCGGTGACCGCTAACGGTGAAAACGAATATAGGTACGCTTACGACGGCGTGGGCAGCGCAAACGCCGGTTACTACAAGACGGTGGCGACGCTTTCCGTCGCGGGCGGCAACTATTGCTTCGTTGACGGCAACGGGGTGGAGATCACCAATATCGAGACCACTTGGCAAATTGAAAAAGCGGTGTTAACAGTGCAAGCGTATTTCAACGGCACGGCGCAGGTGGGTAGGTATTACAACTACAGTTATTATACCGGCGAAAACAAGACGGTCATCGTCCCCGATGAAGACAAATGTTCCGCAAGTATAACGGCGCATATCGACAACAACGGCACGCAAACGCGACTCTATTGCAGCTCGTGGGACAACGACTTTGACGTTTACGATTACGTGGATCTTGGCGCTCCGGTCAATTATTTCTACAATGCCGGCGCTTCGGAGTGGCAAATTGCCGCCAATACCTCTGCCGTCGGCAGATATAAGACGCATCCTACCATAACGTTAAAGGAAGGCCTTGACGCCAACTATACCCTTGTGTATGACGATTTGGAATGGAAGATCTACGGCAACACCTTTGACTTAAGCGCCGTCACTTGGGATAACAACGACACCTATCTTTACGCCTTTGGCACGCCGGAAGTCATCGGCATTCCGGAGGGAGTTCTCGTCAGCTATGAGTATGATTATCAAAGCCCGTACTGCGGCGGCAACGTCGGTGATAACAGAAAGATCGTCACCGTTGAAGCAAACAGTTACGTGGATGGCTACGAAGGCGTGATCTTCACGTTGCCCGCGACGGGTTGGACGGTGGACGCCACGTACGCTTACAAGGTTTACAGTGACGCAGTCTTCCACATCAACAAGTGGGAAATTTCGGTGGAGGACATTTGCTTAAGGGTCACAACGCTGGACGATTCGACCGGGGTATTATATTATTCTCCGTATACCATCCCGTATGGCGAATACTATTTTGTCTATCCCGAAATTGAAGGGATGAGCTTTGGCCTTGAACGTGACAATTGGAACAGCGACGGGCGCGGATGCTTGAGCGGGCATGCGGACCTTGGGGAGTACACGATCAACGGCTTCTTCTGGATCAGCGGCAACCCGAACGGCAACTATGAATTCGTAGGCGACGGCGTGGAAGAACTGACCGAGGACTACGTCGACGGCGACTACACGCTTTATGTCAGCAGCCTTGAATACCCGTACGTCTTGCGCTTCTCCATCACTTGGAGCATTGAGGAAATGTCAGAATAAAGCAATAGCGGCAAACAAAACGGCGCACAGTTTGTGCGCCGTTTTTCGTGGCTCCTTTGATTCCCGCTCCCGCCTCAAAGTGTCGTCTTGGTTAAGTCCGACGGGAATATTCCCTTGCGGTATATTCCCTGCACCTGCACGGTGCGGTGTGACTTCCAAGCAAAATTTGCCCGTGCTGCGCACTCGTCGCATTTTCTTCGCTGTGTCGCCGGAACCCGGCTTCCGCTCAAAACGAGCCGCCTCAAAGTGTTGTCTTGGCTAAGTCCGACGGGAATCCCCGCCTGTGCGGGCCTACCCGCTGAAAGGGCATCATAGCCCTTTCCCTTTGCTATGCAAAGCACTCGCTATGCTCGTGGCTCCCTATTCGATTCCCGCTCCCGCTCCAAAAGCAAAAAAGCACTTAGTGTCGTTTTGATCCGGCACCGACGGGAATATTCCCTCGCGGTATATTCCCTGCACCTGCACGGTGCGGTGTGCTTTTCAAACAAATTCGCCCGTGCTGCGCACTCGTCGCATTTTCTTCGCTGTGTCGCCGGAACCCGGCTTCCGCGCTCCACAACAAAGAAAAAGCCGTGACTATGTCACGGCGAATTCTTGTTTGGAGCGGGAGACGGGAATCGAACCCGCGAAAGCCAGCTTGGGAAGCTGGTGCTCTACCATTGAACGACTCCCGCATACGATTATTTTAATAGCATTTAGGTAATAAGTCAATCGCAATTTGTCTTTTTGCAAAATCTTCTTTTTTGTGGTATACTAAAAAAATGGTACATATCGGAAATTCTTGGGATGAATTGTTGAAAAATGAGTGGAGCCAGCCGTACTATACGGAGCTGAGGGCTTTTCTTGCGTCGGAGTATCGCGCGAGGGACGTTTTTCCGCCCATGAACGACATCTTTAACGCCTTCCGGTTTTGTCCGTACGAGAAGGTCAAAGTGGTCATCCTCGGGCAGGATCCCTACCACGGCGAAGGGCAAGCGCACGGGCTTGCGTTCTCCGTCAAAAAGGGGGTGGAGGCGCCGCCATCCCTCAAAAACATTTTTAAGGAGCTTTCGGATGACGTGGGCATCGCGACGCCCGCACACGGCTGCTTGGAAAGCTGGGCAAAGCAAGGGGTGTTTCTTTTAAACACCGCTTTGACGGTGCGCAAGGGCCAGCCGCTTTCTCACCGCGGCAAGGGGTGGGAGACTTTTACCGACCACGTGATCTCCATCCTTTCCAAGAGGGAAAAACCGATGGTCTTCCTGCTTTGGGGCTCCAACGCTCGCAGCAAAAAGCCACTCATCGACCGCACCAAGCACCTCGTCCTTGAGGCGCCGCATCCGAGCCCCTTATCCGCTTTTGCGGGGTTCTTTGGATGCAAGCATTTTTCAAAGGCAAACGAGTTTCTCGTCAAGCAGGGCGAAACCCCCGTGGATTGGTCCATCGATTGACAGACGCGCGGGAAGAGGTTATAATATCGAATATGGAAAAACCTATTATTTGTGAAAACGTAACGGTATACGATTATACGGCGCATTGTCGCTTCAACACTCTGATGGTGGGCGCGTCGCAATGGGCGATGTACGCTGCGGCGATGCTCTTAGGCTCGCTTTTGCTGGTGGCGTATTTCTTTTTGAAGGCGCCCATCGTTTTGATCTTTGCCATCATTATCCTGTTGTTGATCAACTTGATGAAGTTTGTCTTCCAACCTTCTTCGCTCAAAAAGACTTACGGTCAGATCTTTACCGTGAGGGGGGAGATGACTTACGTTTTCCGTTTTCATGACGATTGCTTTGACGTGCTTTGCCGTAGCAAAAACGGGGAGCAGGGGGCGGAGATCGCTTACGAACTTTTGAAAAGAATCGTGGAGACCAAGGACGAAGTCTTGTTCGTCACCAAGCAAAACACCGCCTTTTATATGCGCAAGGACCCTGACTACGAGTACGAAAACGGGGAGCTTTCCAAGCTGATCTCAACGTTCCCGAATTATCGCTACCGCGGCGCAAAACCTGCGGCGCAGCCAGAGGCGAAGGAGGAGTGATTCCTCCTTTTTATTTTGCGCAGGGGGTTACTTTGCTTGACAACCCATCCCTCGCGCGGTACAATAAAATCGCAAAGTAAATAAGCCGCGTGAAGTGTCACAAAATGGAACGTTGTTTGTGAACGAAAGGAACGCCTGCGATGGCTTATTGCGTTCGTTGTGGAATAGGAATATTTTTCAATGAACCTTCTTTGTAATAGGAGGTTTTTTTATGAAATTTACCGCTAAGAACATAGCCTATCTTGCTCTTCTCACAGCAATTTCGGTCATCACCAACACGTTGACCTTGACCGTGCCCGGCAGCGGCATTGCCGTTTCGTTCACCTACATTCCCAACTTTCTTGCGGGATATTTCTTCGGCCCCGGCGCGGGCTTTATCGTGGGAGTGATCGGCGACGCGCTCGGGTGCATCATTTGGCCCAAGGGCGCTTGGCTTCCGCTTCTTACTTTGTCCGCCGGTTTGATGGGCGCCATTCCGGGATTGGTGCGCTACTTGCCCGTTTCGCGCCGTTGGCACATTGCCATTGCGTACGTCGCAACGTATATTATTTGCAGCGCGGGCATCAACACCTTTACCCTTTGGCATGCCTACGCCGCTACGAAGAAGACTTTTTGGGTGTACCTCATCGCCAAGATGCCTGTCTCCATGGCAAATATGGCGGCAAACCTCGTGCTTAACTTCTTGCTGATGCCGCTCTTTGATAGGATCATTGCGCCGCGGGCAAAGAGAGCAAATGCTCAACCGGAGTGAAATATGAAGATCGTTGTTGTGAACGGCACCGAAAAACACGGCGTCACCTATCATTTGAAAGAAGAGTTTTTGAAGGGCTTCCCGGGGGCTACCGTCACCGAGTACTATCTCCCCAAAGATTGCCCGAATTTTTGTATGGGGTGTGTTTCTTGCGTGCTTCGCGGCGAAAAGCAGTGCAAGGACGTGGAATACATCCAAAAGATAGACGCTTCTTTTAAAGAGGCGGACTTGTTGGTCTTTACCTCTCCCGCTTACGTCGCTCATACGACGGGGGCGATGAAAACTTTGCTTGACCACTTTGCTTATCGCTGGATACCCCATCGTCCGATGAAGGAAATGTTTCGTAAGCACGCCGTCATCATCACGCAAAGTCTCGGCGCGGGTGAAAAGAGTGCGGCAAAAGACATTGCGGACAGTCTTTCCTGGTGGGGTGTTACCGACATCAAAAAGATTTCTTTCAAATTGATGAGCGAGATCAATTGGGATAAGCTCCCGCAAAAGAGAAAGAGCAAAATGCTCTCTGCGCTTTCTTGCTTAGCGGCAAAGCTTCGAAAAAGGGCAACCAAACCCGCCAAAGCGGGGCTCGTTGCAAAACTTAAGTTTTACGTGGTCAGGATGATGCAAAAAAGCTTCGGCAAGAAGGACCCCGAGTATACCGACTTCATGTATTGGAAGCAAAACGGTTGGATCGACAAAAAGCGTCCTTGGAAGGACTGACAAAAAGGCGGCAATTGCCGCCCATTTTTTATTGCAAATAAGGGAGGATCGCTTCGCCCCAGATCTCCGTTAGCTTTTCAAGTGAGAATTTTGCGTTTGCGGGAGAAGTGGATGGCAGGCAAGACGCGATGGCTTCGTATTGCGGAAAATGCTTCAAAAAGAGAGAATAGGCTTTTTGCCCGTTTAAAAAGACGTGTTGAACGCCGGCGGAAACAAGGCTGTCGACGTCGGTGCAAACCGCGTTTTTGATGGAAGCGTCAGACGAACGATGTATTTCGCAGGAAAGGATAACGTCGGAGATCGCTACGTTGTGCTTTAAAAGCGCGGCGGTCTTTTGCTCCGCGGATAGGCTCGTAAGGTCTTCCTTTAACAAAACGGACATCGTTTGCCAAAAGCGGTTGCGCGGGTGCATATAGTAAAATCCCGCCGCGCGCGACGCTTCGGAAGGGAGCGAGCCGAGGATCAACACCCGTGAGTTTTTGTCGCACACGGGTGGAAAAGGATGGGTAATGCGCAGACTTTTCTCGGTCATAGGTAAAAGAAGCGCCCCGCGGCTGCGGGGCGCAAGTTTTTGTTTTACGCTTTCGGCATCGGGGGGACGTCGATACTGAGGTCGGAAAGCGGGAAGGTGCAGCAGGGATGGATGTACCCGAATTCCTTATCCGCAAGCCTTCTGCCATCCACTGAAGCGGGGAT
>JAGAAA010000038.1 GCA_017615495.1 Clostridia bacterium | reverse complement strand
CTTTGCGCAAACTTTATCTTGACTTTTTTAAGGACAGAGGCCACGCCGTGATCCAAGGCGCTTCCCTGATCCCGGAAAACGATCCCACCGTGCTCTTTACCACGGCGGGCATGCATCCCCTCGTCCCGTACCTCTCGGGTGAAAAGCACCCGCAGGGCACCCGCCTTACCGACGTGCAAAAGTGCGTCAGAACGGGCGATATCGACGAAGTGGGCGACGCTACGCACTGCACTTTCTTTGAGATGCTTGGCAACTGGTCCCTCGGCGACTATTTCAAGAAGGAAGCCATCTCTTGGAGCTTTGAGTTTTTGACCGAGGTTTTGAAGATCGACAAAAACCGCCTTGCGGTTTCGGTCTTTGCCGGCGATGAGACCGCGCCCCGCGACGAGGAAGCGGCAAGCATTTGGATGAAGTGCGGCATCCCCGCGGATAGGATCTTCTTCCTTCCCAAAAAGAACAACTGGTGGGGCCCCGCAGGGCAGACCGGTCCGTGCGGCACCGATACCGAAATGTTTATCGATACCGGCAAGCCCAAGTGTTCGGAGGAGTGTTCTCCCGCGTGTGATTGCGGCAAGTATATCGAAATTTGGAACGACGTTTTCATGCAGTACAACAAGCAGGCGGACGGCAGCTTTGCCCCCCTTGCGCAAAAGAACGTTGATACCGGCATGGGCCTCGAGCGTACCCTCTGTATCTTGAACGGGTACAAGTCCGTTTACGAAACAGACCTCTTCCAAAACGCCATTGCCAAGCTGGAAGAACTTTCGGGCAAGAAGTACGGCGAAAGCGACGAGGTCACCAAGGCGATGCGCATCATTGCGGACCACATCCGCACTTCCACGATGCTTCTCGGCGACCAAAGGGGCGTTACCCCCTCCAACGTGGACCAAGGCTACGTTCTTCGCCGCTTGATCCGCCGCGCCGTGCGCTTTGGCAGGGTGATTGATCTCAAAGAAGGCGCCCTCAGTGAGATCGCAAAGGTGTACGTCGAGCAGTATAAGGACATCTATCCCGAGATCGGCGAGAATGCGGAAAAGATCGTCACCGAGCTTGAAAAGGAAGTGGCGCGCTTCTCCTCCGTGCTCCAACAGGGATTGAAAGAGTTTGAGAAAGTTATTTCTTACCTCCCCGTAAAGCGCCTTTCGGGCAAGACGGCGTTTAAGCTTTACGACACCTACGGCTTCCCCATCGAAATGACGGTGGAACTCGCCAAGGAGATCGGTTACGAAGTGGACGTGGAAGGCTACCACAAGGCGTTTGAAGAGCATCAGCAAAAGTCGCACGCCGGCGCGGAACAGCGCTTCAAGGGCGGCTTGCAGGACAACACCGAGGAAGTGACGAGGCTCCACACCGCCACGCACCTTATGAACGCCGCGTTGCGTACATTAGTAGATGAGAACATCCGTCAAAAGGGCAGCAACATCACGGCGGAACGCCTGCGCTTCGACTTTAACCTCGACCGTCCGTTGACCCCGGAGGAGATCAAGAAGATCGAAGAGTACGTCAACAACGCCATCGCGGCAAAGGCTGACGTTATCTGCACCGAAATGACCGTGGCGGAAGCCAAGGCGATGGGCGCCATCGGCGTGTTTGACAGCAAATACGGCGAGAAGGTAAAAGTATATCAAATCGGACCGTTCAGCACCGAGATCTGCGGCGGACCGCACGCAAAGAACACGGGCGAACTGGGCAAGTTCCGCATCGTAAAAGAACAAAGTTCTTCCGCCGGCGTCAGAAGGATCAAGGCGGTTTTGGAGTAAACTATGTGCTTTGTAAGTAAGAGAACAAAAGAGGACATTATGAACGTCCTCGACAAGGATCCCGCGGCAAGAAGCTTTTGGGAGGTGTACTTCACCTATTCCGGCGTCATTGCTCTGCGCATGTACCGTCGCGCGCATTGGTGGTATCAGCACGGTTTTAAGTTCATCGCGAGGGTGATCTCTCAGCGCGCGAAGAAGAAGACCGGCATCGAGATCCATCCCGCGGCAAAGATCGGCAGGAGGCTGTTTATCGACCACGGCATGGGCGTCGTGATCGGTGAGACGACTGAGATCGGTGACGACGTAGTTTTGTACCAGGGCGTCACCCTCGGCGGCAGCGGCAAGGACAAGGGCAAGCGTCACCCCACCATTCAAGATAGGGTGATGGTATCCTCCGGCGCAAAAGTGCTTGGGCCCTTTACCGTTGGGCACGACAGCAAGATCGGTTCCAACAGCGTCGTATTGAAGGAAGTCCCTCCGCATTCCACCGTCGTTGGTGTGCCGGGCAGGGTGGTCAAGCAAGGCGACGTGCGCATTGCGGATATGGACCAAATCAAGCTCCCCGACCCGATATTGGCGGAGTTTAGGCGACTCAATCGCCGCATTGAGGAATTGGAAAACAAACTCGGCATCACCACGCGCGCGTTGGATGACGACGAAGTGAGCGATATCAGCCTCGACATCGCCAAGGCGGAAAAAGGCGAACAGGACAACGGAGAAGTATGAAAGTTTACAACACCTTAGATCGCGAGAAAGAAGATTTTATCCCCCTGCAAGGCAACCTTGTCAGGATGTATTCCTGCGGGCCCACCGTATACAGCTACGCCCACATCGGCAACATGCGCACCTATATCTTTATGGACTTGCTTCGCAGGTCGCTCCGCTTCTGCGGCTTTAAGGTAAAGGGCGTGATGAACATCACCGACGTAGGTCACCTTCTTTCCGACGGCGACGAGGGCGAGGATAAGATGCAAAAGGCGGCGCGCAAGGAGGGCAAGACTCCTTGGGAGATCGCTGCGTTTTATACCGAGGCGTTCTTTAAGGACATCGACGCGCTCAACGTCGGGCGTCCCGAGATCATTGCCAAAGCCACCGACCACATCCCCGAGATGATCGCCTTCGTGCAAGGTCTTTTGGAAAAGGGCTACGCCTACGAAATTTCCGACGGCATCTACTTCGACATCGGCAAGTTCCCCGGGTACGGCAAACTTTCCGGTCAAACGGTGGATGAAAAGGAAGCGGGCGCCCGCATTGAGGAAAACAGCGAGAAGCGCCATCCTGCAGACTTTGCCCTTTGGAAAAAGGCGGATAAAAACCACATTATGCAATGGGAGAGCCCGTGGGGTATGGGCTTCCCGGGTTGGCACATCGAGTGCAGCGCCATGAGCAAAAAGTATCTTGGCGAAGTGTTTGACTTGCACACCGGCGGCATTGACGCCGTCCCCGTGCACCACGAAAACGAGATCGCGCAAAACGAAGCGCTTGCCGGCAAAAAGACGGTAAACTACTGGATGCACGGCGAATTTATGATGGTGGACGGCGGCAAGATGAGCAAGAGCCTCGGCAACGTTTATACCGTTTCCGATTTGGAGAAGAAGGGCTATTTGCCCCTCGATTTCCGTTACTTCTGCTTGAACGCGCATTACCGCAAGAAGCTCAACTTTACCTTTGAAGGCATGGATGCGGCGCACACCTCGTACGAAAGGCTTCGCAACGCCCTCTACGCGCATAAGATGAGCCCGGCGGCAACCGACCCCGCCATCCTTGACGACTTGATGAAAAAGTTCAAAGGCGCGGTGGAAGACGATATGAACATCCCGTTTGCTTTGGGCGTGCTGTGGGACGCCGTAAAGCTTCCCAAGAGCAAGGACGTCTACAAGCTTGCGTTAGAATTTGACAAGGTGCTTGGGCTTTCCTTGGATAAGGTTACCGCTCCCGCGCCGGAAAAGATCGACGTACCCGCCGATATTGCCGCGCTTGCGGAAGCCCGCTTTGCCGCCAAGAAGGAAAAGAACTGGGCGGAAGCGGATAGGCTCCGTGCCGAAATTGCCGCAAAGGGGTATGCCATCAAGGATAGTAAAGATGGATATACGATCGAAAAAGCGTAATAAGCGCTCAATATGAAAAAAACGCAGGTTTGACGCCTGCGTTTTTTGTTAGGATAATTCTTTTTCGATCCACGCCATTAGGAGGGAAACGATCTTTTGTTGTTGCGTGGGGGAGAGAGGGGCGCCCTTGGGCACGTTGTACCACTTATTTAAACAGCCGCGGCAGCAACAGGCGCAGGCGTGCTGCGCTACGAAGACGGGGTGCCCGCGCATGGGCGTTTGCTTGCCGTCGTTTGCGGGCAGGGCGGGAGCAAGCCGCTCCGCCACAAAGTCCTCCGCGTGCTTGCGGATGGCGTCTATGCCCACTTTTGCGACGTAATCCTTGTCTTTCTGTGAAAGATGGAAGCGCGAACGGAAAGGCGAACGCACTAGTTTTTGAAAAGTCTCCTCAATGGTCATCACCACTTGTTGAACACGCGTTCCGCAAAACCGACGGCGTTTTCCAAGGTGACGGTCTCGCCGCTTGAAAGGCGAATGGCGCCGGAAAACTTGCCGAACACTTGGTTTTG
>JAGAAA010000037.1 GCA_017615495.1 Clostridia bacterium | reverse complement strand
GCTGTTAAAAGACGGCAAGATCGAGCGAGAAAAAATAGAACTGATAAAAAAATAAGCAAAATAAAAATCCCGAAGCAAGGCGCTTCGGGATCTCTTTTTTAATGGGGTCAACCCAACTTTTCAAACTTTCTCGTGCCGGTGTTTTTGAGCCAACTGAGCATCACGTAGTCGCCTATTGCGTAAAGCACGCCGAGGATCAGCAGGTAGAAGCCGTCCGCCATAAAGGAGGCGAGCGCAAAGTACAAGCCGCCCAAGGCAAGCGTCACGACCATCGTACCGAATACCGATACCAGTACGCTTACGCCCGATTTGACCGCGACCATCTCGTCCTTCCAGTCAAGGACGGGGAAGCTGACGTTTAAGCAAAGCCCCAAGCACGCCGTGAACATCGTATGCAACGCGGGCACCAGGATCAGCATGATCCAACAAAGGGCGTTTGCTTGCGTCACGATGCCCACCACGACGGATGCAAACAAAGTGCCGGGGAACACCACCGCCATATGCAGTCCGATCTTTGCCCTAAACACTTCCGTCGGGGAGATGGGCAGGGACCTGAGCAGGTAAATGCGCTTGCCTTCGATGGAGATGGAGGGGGCGGTGATGCAGGTCATCCCTTCCGTCATCATAATGAGGGACGCCGCGATCGCCGCGCCGTGGGTTTTGGGAAAGATTTCGGCAAGCGAGAAGATAAGCTGACGCATGGACTCCATCTTAACAAGCAGGAAGATGGGTACGGCGATAAGGAAGATCAAGCCGAAGCCGCAGTTCATCACGTAGCTGGGACTACCGGAAAAAATCTTCCATTCTCTTTTCAAAAGGGCAAGGTTGCGGCTTGCCGATTTGACCACGCCCTTTTTGCCCTTTGCGGAAGCGGTCTTTTGTGAGGTGGTAAATTTGATAAAGCTTTTTGAAAGCAAAAAGCAAGCAAGCGCAAACGCGCCTACGCCCGTTGCCATCGCCACAAGCATCCCGAGGGGACTGCCTTGCGCCGCGCGTCCCATTGCGTAGTAGAAGAACAAGCCGTAGCGGGCGGCGGCGGGGATCTCCCCGAGCGAGGTCAGATAAGTGACGGCGTTTTGCGCCTTGAAGTAGATGACGTAAAACAGCAGGGTGATCAGTATGGAAAAGACCATGACCACCGTCTTTTTGTTCTTCACCTTTCTTGCGATCGCCGCCACGATGAAGGCGATGCCCAAGGTCAAGGCTTCCACAAAAAGAGTCAGAGGCAAAAAGAGGAATATCGCGTTGATGCCGCCAAGTACCGTGGGGTGCCCGTAGATCAAAAAGGCAAGCGCCGCAGGCAACAAAACCGCGCCGGCGTACAAAAGCGTCATTACGTACAGCGTTGTGACGCGCACAAACACGATGCGGCGGGGTTGGATGGGCAGGGAGAGAAGCATCTCGGTATCCTTTGCCTCGTAGATGGTTGAATAGGCGTTGAACACGCTGCCGAGAAGCCCCACCGCCGTGGCGATCATCCCGATGGTCATATAAAAGAGGGGGAAGGTTTTTTCGGTAAAGCCCGCAAGCATCTCCTTGGACATCATAAAGAATGAAAAGCCCAACGATAAGTACAGGATGCCAAAGATCACCAAAAAGATGATCAAACCTCTTTTCGGGGTGCTTTGCGCGCCGTTTCTGTTGCGTGAAAACTGTGAAAACACCTCCGAAAATTGTTTACGGAACAGGGCTTTAATCATTGTTGTCCTCCAAATCGAGGAAGACGTCTTCCAAAGAGGAGTTGCCCTTCACTTCTTCCATCTTGCCGCAAGTGACCAGTTTGCCGCCTTTGATGATCACCACTTTGTCGCAAAGTTTTTCCGCCACTTCCAAAATATGGGTGGAGAAGAGGATGGCGCCCCCTTCGTTGCAAAAGTCTTTCATGATCTCTTTGAGAACGTGGCTTGCCTTGGGGTCCAAACCCACGAAGGGCTCGTCCAAAAGGATCATTTTGGGCTCGTGTAAAAAGGCGGAGATCAACGCAAGCTTTTGCTTCATACCGTGCGAGTAGCTGGAGATCAAGGCGCCGATCTCGCTGTCCGAAAGGGAAAGGGCGTCGGCGTATTTTTGAATGCGCGCTTCCCGCGTCTCCTGCGGGACGCCGAAGATGTCGCCGATGAAGTTCAAATACTGCATCCCTGTCATAAAGTCGTAAAGATCGGGATTGTCGGGGATATACGCGATGCGGCGCTTGACTTCCAGCGGATCTTCCACGACGGAGACGCCGTCCACGCGGATGTGTCCGCCCTCGAACCCAAGGATGCCGGCAACGCACTTCAACGTCGTGGTTTTTCCCGCGCCGTTGTGCCCGATAAAGGCGCAAAGTTCGCCCGCGTTTACGGTAAAGGAAAGGTCTTCCACAGCCTTTTTGTCGCCGTATGATTTTGTCAAATTGTAGATCTCAAGCATGATTCCCTCCCGTCGCCACCCGCAAAAGGGGGCGAGATTGTAATCTTTTTAATACAATTATAATGCCGCGGGCGTGGGTTGTCAACGAAGGGAGAGTCGACTTTATTTATGGAGCGACGGGGCTTGTATTTATAAATTTTATGAGGACGGACCGCGCGATCTTGCTCTTTGCGCGGCGCCGGCGACGCCTCCCGCCGCGCAAAAGATTTTGAACGCAGGCTAAACCGCCCTAAAAAAGGCGGAACGATGCGGCGATCTCGGCGAATATAAATAAAAAAGCAAAAACCGGACGCCTAGGGAGAAAAAGTGAAAATTCGAGCAAAAATTTTTTAAATAATTTTCCGTTCCCTCTTGAATCCGCGCTCGCGCCTATGTTAGAATAATTACGTACGTAATTTTACTTGCTTATCAAATCTTTTTTTGGGGGACATAGCATGAAAAAACTTTTGATCATCGTACCTATCGTGGTCGTCGTCGCAGCCGCGACGGTCCTGGGCCTTTTTGCCGCCGGAGTTTTTGGCAAAAAGATAAACGAGCCCGTGGCGTATGCGGTAGAGGCGGCTCAAAGCGAGCCCGGCGTGTTTAAGGGGCTCGACGTAGACACGTACTTTGACATTTATGCGGATCGCAATCCTTCTTACTCCCTCGACAACTACGTGATCATCCGCGACAACATGGGCAACAAAGTTCCGTTAAAGAGCACTCGTCAGCAGGGCGACGTTTATCGCATCACCGCCCGCGACGGCTTCAAACCTCGCGCTTCTTACCAGATCTGGGCGACGGGGGCGACCTTTGTGGCGGAGCAGTACAAAAACCTCAACACCTTTATCTTTATGACCACCGGCGAAGAGAAGGAAGAGGTTACCGTCAAATCTTCCATCAAGGAGACCGCTCTTGCCGGAACGACGGTCAAACTTGAGGAAAAGACGAGTGTCGAAGATCCGGACCGTTACACTATCACGCTTGCCGAGGCGGCGGAAAATCGTTACCAAGCGGGCGACGTGATCCTTGCCAAAAAACCGGCGAAAGGCATTTTCTCGGAGGAACTTGCTCCCCTTTATACCGGTGACATCCCGGGCTATGAATACAACGGCATGGCGGCTTACTACGTTCTCCGTACTTCCGAAGTGGTGGACGGTCGTGAGGAAATTTACTGCCGTCTTGCGGAGATCAACGAGGTGTTTGATAAGGTTGATATCTACAAGACTTTGACCATTGACGAAAACAATTTCTCCGTCAACGAAGAAATGTTGCAACAGGCCTTGGATCAAAGCGACTTTACCGCCGCGGTGTACGAAGCGGCGCAGGAAGCCTTTGACCTTTTGAGCGGCAGCTTTGAAAAGACGGTGAAGGACAGCCCCAAGATGGTGGCGAAGTTCGAGTACGACGTTTCGTTGGATAAGATCCAGCTCGACTTCTACTTCATCATCACCCTCGCCAAGGGTATGGACGTCGTCTTCGCGGTCAAAAACACCATTTACATCACCCCCAACGTCAACTTTGATTACGACATCGACGGCACCGATCTCGACCTGCAACTTGACCTCGGCGTGAACTTGAAGACCACCACCGTTTGCACCATTGATATGGAAACGTCGGACGCCAAGATCCAAGCCAAAGATATCGAGGATTTCAAAAAGAAGTTTAAGGACATCGTTTCGGGCAAGACGGCGGAGAAGGGCATCGTCGGAGCGGAGCTCCCCATCTACTCCTACAAGTACCCCATCTACTGCTTCGTCCTCGGCATCGAGTTTGGCGTGGATATCGACCTCGGCATCAAGGCGCAGATCGCCTTCGAGTACGATTACAACACCGATATCACCGTCGGCGTCACCTACGTCAACGATGAATTCAACACCTACAAGAGCATCGAGACTTCCTCCACGGCAAAGGACCTCGTCCTTCTCGGCAAGATCCGCGCGGAAGCGGGCGTGTACGTAAAGATCACCGCCAGCTTGTTGGAAGTTGCCGGCGTAGGCTTCAAGGTCCGGACGGGCGCTTATGCGGAATTGGGCGGGCAGATCCGCTTGGATATGAAGGCGGCGCTTGAGGATAAGACCTTGCACATCATGAGAGGCTATTATATAACGGGCGGCTTGTACCTCGCCCTCGGCTTTGAAGTCAAAGCCGGCTTCACTATCCCCGTCATCGATAAGTTCGTCGGATGGGATAAATATTGGGAGCCCGCCAAGTGGGAGTTCCCCCTCTTCGAGTACGGCTCCAAGTACGTCGTGCAGTCTCTCGTCGACAAAGATACGACGGTAGAGGTGCAGGGCAGAGTTGCCGAGATCAAGAGCATCAAAGTCAACGCGTTTGACCTTTACGAAGTAAAAGACGCGGAAGGCATTGAAGTCGGTCTCGACGCCTTTGACATCGAATATTTGGACGGCGCGGAAAATTACATCACCATCGAAGACGGTTTGGTCAAGGTCAACCCCGCCGTGGGCACCGAGTTCAACGCAAAGATCCAGATCACCGCGAAGTCGGATAATTACGTCACCGGTACCATCACCTTCCACAAGGCGGCTGTGATGCCCACTTGCGAAGTGACCACTCTTAACTTTGACAAGAAGAATCCCGACGACCTTACCTTTGACGTTAAGGTCAATCAATCCACCTTTATCAAGATGACGGGCGAAGGCATCGCGGAGAATTACTTCAACGTAGCTTCGGACGGCGCGGTCACCATCGTTAAGGACTTCCTTTCCGACCTCACCGTCGGCGAGCACGTCTTTACCTACGTCACCGATAAGGGCCGCGTTTACCTGACCGTAAACGTGATCGACAGCACCCCCATCACTACCAACAAAACGATGGGCACCTTCCTCAAGAGCGGCAAGTCCAACGTGGTGTTCAACCTCCAACTTTCGGGCAGCAAAGTCATTGAAGTGGAAGGGGCGGAAAAGGGCGAGTACAGCGTGGACAGCGCAGGCGTCCTCGTCTTCTACGGCATTTATTTGATGAGCAAGGAGGACGGCGTCTACGATTACGTCGTCAAGGCGTCCAACGGCTCCTCCGTGGCTTTGGCCATCACCGTAAGCGACGACCGCTTGCCCGAACTTCTTACCACTGACTTTACCTTTGGTAAAAACAGCGGCGTCAAGAGCGACGTGGTCGCACCCTTCGTTTCGTACGGCTATGCTTTGAGCGCCGTCGCGGGCGAAGGCATCCAAAGGACCAATTACGCGGTCGCGCAGGACAGCGTCACCATCAAGAAGGAATTCCTTTCCACCTTGGGTCAGGGCAATCGCACCTTCACTTTGACCTTCTCCAACGGGGAGCAAACCTCCCGCAGGAGCGTGACGGTCAAGGTGGTGGACAGCGCGACCATCATCGCCGCCGTGTCTACGGCGACCTTTGACCTCAACGATCCCAAGGACGCCGAGTTCACCGTGCTTTATACCACGCCGAGCATCACCCTCACAGGTCCCGGCTTGAGCGCTTCTTCTTACAGCGTGTCCAGCGCGTCGGTGGTTTTGTTCAAGAGCTATCTTAAAAACCTCGCCGTCGGTGAATACGACTTTGTCGCAACGGCGTCCACTTCTACCGCGGCGCTGAAATTGTACGTCGTGGATACCTCCGTGCCCGAGATCGAGCAGGCGGAAGGCGGTGTGATGACCATCAATTACGACAAGGCAAGTTCCGGCGCTCGCTTCTTTGAAATGTCGCTTGCCGGCGCTGCGTTTGACAAATTGGACGGCAACGGCATCACGTCGGACTGCTACACCGTGGCGCAAGAGGCTGCGACGGGCACCACCAAGATCACCTTGAAGGCGGATTACCTCGATTCGCTCCGCGTGGGCTCCTATGAGTACGGCGTGTTGACCGGCGTCAACGTTTCCACCTTGGTGGTCAACGTGACCGATTCCCGCAAGCCCGAAGCCGTTTCCGAAACCAGCTTGACCTATCAACTTGGCACGCAGGAAACGAGGACTGTGACCTTTGGCAACTACGAGCACGGTTTGAAGACGATCTCCGTCAAGGGCGGCGGCGATATCTCCATCTATTCCGGCGACTGTGATTTCGACAGGATAAGCGGCGCGTTTACTTTGAACGCATCTTATCTTGAAACTCTTCCCGCAAACACCTACGTTACCTTGCTTTTGACCTTTGACGATGCGGCGGCGACCACGCTTTCCGTCACCATCGCCGTTGGTGGGGCAAACGCCTAAGGCGGGATAAAAAAGAAAAGGGGGCGGCGTCCTGCGCCGCCAAATAAAAAAACACTAAAAAGGAGGGTTTAAAAATGAGTAATGGCATCGTTTCATCAATTCTGCTGGCGTTAAACGCCAAGGCAAAGATCGCAATCATCGTGGTCTGCGCGTTGATTCTGTTGTGGATGATCATTGTGATCGTTCACTTGGCGCGCAAGAAAAAGCGTGAGCAGCCGGAAGCGCAGGCAGCGCCCGCCCTCCCGGTCAAAGAGGAAGAGCCCGAGGCCCCCAAGGAGGAAGCTCCCACTTACGTAGAGGACATCCCCGAGGAATTCCCCGAGGAAACTCCCGAAGAGGAAGAAGAGTTGTCGCTCAGCGAGTCGCTTGCCGAAGCCAAGGATTTTGGCGCGTCGGGCATCGTCACCAAGGAATCCATCATCGATCACCTTGCGTCTATGTTCGGTGACCAAGTGGAACTCAACGGCAGGGCAAACCGCACGCCCAACGGCAAACTGCTTCTTTCGGACAACCACTTTGCCTTCTCGCAAGACGGCAAGAGAGTTTGCTTCACTTACGTTTATCAGGATGACGACGGCGACGTGATCATCCTCCTCCGCACCACGGCGGAACACGCGCATGAGATCCACCTCGCCCACAAGCATACCGGCGTCAGAAGCGCCTTCCCCAAGAACAAGGAAAGGGATTGGTACAGCGTGGTCGTAGATGACACCTTTACCGCGGACGCCGTTTACGACATCTTGGACAAGGCGGTTTGGAACATCATCGGACACGTCGCTCCCGTGGAAGAGGAGCCCGAAGATATCTCACTCAGCGAGTCCCTTGCGGAAGCCAAGGACTTTGGCGCATCCGGCATCGTCACCAAGAAGTCCATCATCGATCACCTTGCCGCGAAGTTTGGCGATAAGGTGGAGCTCAACGGCAGAGAGAACCGTACGCCCAACGGCAAATTGCTCCTTTCGGACAACCACTTTGCAGTTTCGCCCAAAGGCAAGAAGGTCTGCTTCGCTTACGTCTATGAAGACGACGACGGCGACGTGATCATCCTGCTCCGCACCACCGCCGCGCACGCTCAGGATATCCACACCGAGCACGACGGCACCGGCTTCAGAAGCGCCTTCCCCAAGAACAAGGAAAGGGATTGGTACAGCGTGGTCGTGGACGACACCTTCTCGGAGGAGGACGTTTACGAGGCACTGGATCGCGCGGCGATCAACATCATCGGCGAGCCCGCGCCGGAAAAAGCGCCCGAGCACGAGTATACGCTCAGCGAGTCCCTTGCGGCGGCGCATGAAAGCGGCAAAGTGGGCGTCGTGACGAAGAAGTCCATCATCGAAGACCTTTCCGCCAAGTACGGCGACAAAGTGGAGCTGAACGGCAGAGAAAACCGCACGCCCAACGGCAAGCTGTTGATGTCGGATACCCACTTCGCGCTTGCGGACGGAAAACGCGTTTGCTTCACCTACGTTTACGAGGACGAAGGCAAGGTCATGATGTTGATCAGGCTTTCCGAAAAGGAAGCGCAAGAAGTGCACGCGGCGCACAGCCACACTTGCTTTAAGAGCGCCTTCCCCAAGAACAAGGAGAAGGATTGGTACAGCGTGGTCGTGGACGGCTCCTTTACCGGCGCCGTCGTTTACGAGGTGCTTGACAAAGCATACGCTTACGTTTTGACCAAGTAGGATAACGGTCGGGCGCGCCAGCCGAACGCGCCCGACCTCCCCCATTCGGCACAAACAAAGACTATTAAAGGACCGACCATGAAAAGAAAACTTGTTATCGTGATTTCCGCACTGCTTATCGTATCGCTTACTTTTTTTACCTTTACAGCGTGTAAAAAGAAGGTCAGCAAATACGTTTCTTTCACGGTGCCGCTCACGGATAACGGTACGTTAAGGGTCCTTCAGATAACGGATACCCACTTTATCAATTCCAGCGTGGAGGACAAAAACCCCGCCGCCAACTATACTTACCGCGACATGTGGGCAAAGACCGCCATCGCGGAGGTCGTAAGCGCAGCCGCCCCCGATCTGATCATCGTGACGGGCGACTCCATATTTACTTTACCTTTAGTTAAAACCATCACCAAAACGGAAGATAACTACGCGGCGTTCCAGGAATTTGCGCGCTATATGGATTCGTTCAAGATCCCCTGGGCGTTCCTCTTCGGTAACCATGACGAGGAAGGCTCTTTGAACAGGACGTATCGCGGCGACTCCGTAAAAGTCAAAAAGAAGCTCGGAGAATTCCTTACGTCAAGCGAGATCAAATATTGCATGTACGTCAACGGCCCGGATGACATCACCGGCGTGGGCAACTACATCATCAACGTCGTGGATAAAGAAGGCTCCACGGTCATGCCGATGGTGCTCTTTGACAGCGGCTCGTATTTAAAGGGCGTTGACGAAAACGGCGAATACGAAGCGCAACGCAATTACGAATGGGTGCACGACGACCAGCTCGATTGGTACGAAGCGGCGATCAACGATATTTCCCGCATTGAAAAGAGAAAGGTGGAATCCATCGTGTTCCAGCACATCCCCTTCCCGGAATACGGCACCGTGATCGACAGCTATATCCAGGCGCTTACCGACCTTGGCGAGAATTGGCGCGACACCATCAATGAAAATTGGGTCTTCGGTACCGAACGCACCTTGAATACCTCGATTGGGCCTTTGACCTACTACGGCGGCGTTTACAACGACGGCTCCGTCGCCTCCTCGTTCGTGGGGGAATACCGCAACGTTTACTATGACGGCGGTCACGAGTTCGAGCGCCTCCTCAAGGTGGGCAGCACCAAGTACGTCTTCTGCGGTCACGATCACAGGAATACCTTCTCGTTTGATTACAAGGGCATCCGCTTGAGCTACGGCATGAGCATCGACTACAGCGCCAACGGATTGATCTCCATCGTGGATAATCAAACCATCTATGATGAGACCGTCCAACGCGGCGGCACGATGATCGTTTTAAAGGAGAACGGCAGCGTTTCTATCGAACAGATCCCCTTTACGCACAATCTTTACAGGGAAACCGTCGCCGCGCTCGATCTGCAGAATAATGGGTAAGAAGGTAGTCGTAGGGCTTAGCGGTGGCGTGGACAGCGCCGTCGCCGCCTTTCTCTTAAAAGAACAAGGCTACGACGTCATCGGTCTCTTCATGCGCAATTGGAAGGAAGAGGACGAGAGCGGTCGTTGCACGGCGGATGACGATTATCTTGACGTCAGGCGCATCGCCGACGCGTTAAAAATAGACTATTACGCGGAGGACTTTTCCAAAGAGTACCTCGACCGCGTGTTTAAAAGCTTCGTTGAGGAATACGAAAAGGGGCGCACCCCCAATCCCGACGTGCTTTGCAATCGTGAGATCAAGTTTGACGCCTTCGCCGCTTTTGCGCGCACGATGGGGGCGGATTACGTGGCGACGGGGCATTACGCCGCCGTTTCGCACGGCGAAAGGCACTTGTTGCTTCGTTCGCAGGATGAAAACAAGGATCAAACGTACTTTTTGAACCAAGTGACCGAGGAGCAGATCTCAAACGCGCTGTTTCCTTTGGGCGAACTGAAAAAGGGCGAAGTCCGCGCCATTGCCAAAAAAGCGGGCATTCCCGTTTGGGAAAAGAAGGATAGCACCGGCATTTGTTTTATCGGGGAGCGCAACTTCCGCAAGTTCCTTTCGGAATATATCCCGATGAAGCAAGGGGAGATCGTCACGCCGGAAGGCGTTGTGGTCGGTAAGCACGAAGGGGTGTTCTATTATACGATCGGACAACGCAAAGGGCTTGGCGTCGGTGGCGGCGGCAACGGGGAACCGTGGTTTGTGATAGCAAAAGACGTGGCGAACAATCGCTTGATCGTCACGCAAGGGGAAACGGAGGCGTTGTTCTCCTCCGCGCTTACGGCGGACGATTTCCACTTTATTTCAACGGAACTTCCCGAAGGGGAAAGCCGCGTACTCGCGCGAATCCGTCACAGGCAACCTTTGGAGCTGGCGACGGCGTTCCGCGAAGGCAAAAAGGTAAAAGTGACCTTCGACAGGCCGCAGCGCGCGGTCGCGGAGGGGCAGTACGTCGTTTTGTACCAAGACAGAGTTTGTTTGGGCGGCGGCGTGATAGAAAGCAAAGAAAGGTGAAAAAGATGAAGGATAAAAGGGCTCTTGCCAAATCATTCGACCTTGCTACGGCGTCCACCGCCGTATTGGTGGCGTTTGGCGTGCAGATCGTTTTCCAAATGATCTTCTCTCTCTTTTCGATGCCGGCAAAAGCGTTTACTTGGACCATCGTCATTTTAAATCAAGTGATCTTTGCGGCGGTGGCTTTTGTGTTTTGCAAAGTAAAAGACGTCGATCCGCTTGCGGTAACGGGGGCAAAAAGGCCTCCCAAGTGGTACTTCTTCCCGCTGTTTGTTTTGATCGCGGTTTGTTGCGTCACTTGTTTTGCGCCGCTTTCGGGGCTTTTTACGAGGGTGCTTTCCAAATTGGGGTACGACCATAGACCCAATTATTTTATCCCGCTGAACAACGGCGGGTTGTTTGCCCTTGCTTTTCTTGCTTTGACCATCCTTCCCGCATTGGGGGAGGAATCCATGATCCGCGGCGTGTTGATGTCGGGCGCAAAACGCAAGTCCCCGATGTTCGCCGTGTTTTTTACCGCGCTTATTTTCGCGTTGATCCACGGCAACCTTAACCAACTTATCCATCAATTCCTGTTGGGGATGGTCGCGGGCTATTTGGCTTATCTGTCGGGCGGCATTTACGCATGCGCCATGGTGCATATCACCAACAACGCGATGGCGATGATGTTGGATTACGGCTTCGCAAACGGTTTCGTAAACCATAATTTCTATTATTACGTTGCGGGTGAGATCGGCGCGTTGCCCACCATTATCGGCGTCAGCATCTCCCTCTTTGCGCTTGTGATGTTGCTTATTTGCGTGACCTGCTTGTATCACCGCGAGCGTTCCAAAGTGAAGGAATACGGATACCCGGGCGGCAAGCTCGGCGAAAGGATCAACGCTTATTTGATCTTCCTTTCCACGCCCGACGCGGCAAGCGAGGAAGAAGCGAAGGCGGAGCAGGGGACTAAAAAACGCCTTGACGGCTATACTCTTTTAATAACGATCGTTTTGGTTGTGGTACTTGCCTCGGTCGTGCTTTTGACTTTGATCCCCGGAGGAAACGGATGACGGCTCGTTCTCGCCACTTGATCGCTTACGCCGCGGCGATGATCGCCTTGCTCGTTTGGGAAGTTATTATTGCTGCCGGCGTTTTTTCGCGCGTTTCGGATTTTGGTTTAGACGTTATCTTCTCGCTCGTTTCGCAAATCGTTTGTATGGGCGTCGTTCCGCTTGTCGTTCTCCTCGTTTTAAACCGCGGCAAAGCAAAAGAACTTGCGCTGACCATGCGTTACAAGGCGCCGCGCGACCTGCGATCCTGCTTGTTGATCTGTTTGGGGATGATGGTTTTGATCACCCCCTTTGCAATGGCGTTCAATGCGATATCCTCGCTTTTCCTTACCATCATAGGTTATAAACGCAGTTTCCCGGTAGGCACGGTCTATCTTGGGCGCGGAGACCTTCTTTTGATGTTGTTTTTGAGCGCGGTACTGCCCGCCGTCTTTGAGGAATTTTCTCATCGCGGCGTGCTTCTTTCGGGCTTGCAAGACCGTGGGTCGGAGTTTTCCGCCGTCGTGATCTCCGCCGTGATGTTCGGCTTGATGCACGGCAATCCGCAGCAATTCTTCTTTACCACCATAGGCGGGTTGGTCTTTGGCGTGGCGGCGATCAAATGCGATTGCATCCTTCCTGCCATGTGCGCTCACTTCGCAAACAACGCGGTCTCTACCGTATTGGATTATTCTCAGCAAAAACAAAACGCAATTGGCGTGTGGTATGAAAAGCTGGTTTCGTCAAATACCGTGCTGTCTTCCGTCGTGTTGTTTTTCGTTTTGGCGATCTCCGTCTACGGCATGGTAAAACTGTTGCAATACGCGGCGCGCAAGGCGCCTAAGCCCGTTTCGGAAAGAAAACTCTTCGGGCTGGTCACTTTGGACGCCTATTCGCCCGACGGCAAAGCCACGTTGAAGGACAACGCTTTCCTGTACGCAACGATGGTGGCGGAAGGGGCGCTCCTTTTGATCACCGTATTGTGGGGGATCGTAAAATGACCTCGGACGAAAAGTTTATGAAGGCCGCCCTTGCCGAAGCAAAAAAGGCGGCGGCAGAGGACGAAGTGCCCGTTGGAGCCGTGATCGTCAAGGATCAAAAAATAATCGCGCGCGCGCATAATAAAAAGGAAAAGAACGGGTGCGCCGTTGACCATGCCGAAGTGCTTGCCATCAAAAAGGCAACCAAGAAAACCGGCAACTGGTGGCTGGAAGGGTGCACGCTGTACGTGACCTTGGAGCCATGCGCGATGTGCGCGGGGGCGATCGTCAATTCCCGATTGGACCGCGTCGTCTACGGGGCGAAGGACCCGAGGTTCGGCTTTTTGGGTTCGCTTGCCACATTGGACGAGGATTATCCGTTGAACCACAAATTTCAAAAGCAAAGCGGCGTTTTAGGGGAGGAATGTTCCTCAGTTTTGACCGCCTTTTTTGCCGCAAAACGGGCAAAAAGTAAGAAAAATTAAGAAAATTTAATTTTATAACACCCTTGATCGACGGGGTAAAATCCCCCAAAACGACGGAATTTTTTGAGTTTCGCCGTTTTTTTTCGAAAAAAGTCTTGACACATTGACAGGTGTGGATTATCATTGTAAATTGTCCCAATATGCGGAAAGGCGTTTTTTAGCCAAAAAAGCCCTATATCACCATAGGTGAAGGCAAAAAAGGCGCCCAAAAGCAGGGCGGGACAATACGGTAAGGAGTGTTTTTCAATGTCTGTTCACAAGGTACATTACGGTAACGTGGAAAGAATGAGCTTCTCCAAGACCAAGGAGGTCCTCGACCTCCCGTATCTTATCGAGCTGCAAAAAGGTTCGTATAAGAAGTTCTTGGAGGAAGGTCTTCGCGAGATCTTCGACGAGTTCTCCCCCATCGTGCAAAGGTCGACCAGCGGCGCGGAGCGTTTCGTGCTCGAATTCGGCGACTACAGGGTGGAAGAGCCGCACTTCTCTGCGAGAGCGTGTAAGAGCGATAACCTCGTCACTTACAACGCGCCCCTTCGCGTCAAGGTCCGCTTGACCATCCGCGAAAAAGGCGATCTCATCAAAGAGGACGAGATCTTTATGGGTGACATCCCCCTGATGACCGAGACGGGTTCGTTCGTCATCAACGGTGCGGAGCGCGTCATCGTCAGCCAGCTCGTCAGGAGCCCGGGCGTTTATTTCGCCAAGGAAGTTGACAAGGACGGCGAAGTCACCTACAAGTGCACGGTGATCCCGAAAAACGGCGCTTGGATGGAGTTCGAGCAGGATTCTTCCGGCGTTTTGTACGTCAAGGTCGACCGCAAAAAGAAGGTCACCTCTTCCTTGATGCTTCGCGCCATCGGTCTTAACGAAGACGAGACCCTTCTCGGCATCTTCGGCGACGACCCCATCTTGAAGGCCACCATCGACAGGGACGGCCCCGAAGAGCGTAAAGATCCGAAGAAGGAACTTTATAGGACCATCAAGAACGGTGAGATCATCACCGACGAAGGCGTCAAGGCAAACATCCCGGGCATCTTCTACGACAAGAAGCGTTACGACATCTCCCGCGTGGGCAGATATAAGTATAACAAGAAGCTCTCTCTCGCAAACAGAATTGCGGATAAGGAGCTTGCGGAGGACGTCGCCGACGAGTTTGGCGAGATCCTTGCTACGAAGGGCACCGTGCTTTCTCACGAGAAGGCGTGGGAGATCCAAAACGCCGGCATCAACTCGGTGTACGTGGTCGGTTTGGACGGCACTTCGGTCAAGATCATCGGTAACAACACCGTTGACCTTGCGGCGTACCTGAAAAAGGATCCCAAAGAACTTGGCATCAAAGAGCTCGTTTATCGTCCCGCTCTTCAAAAGATCTGGGAAGGTCTTGAGACCGAGGAAGAAAAGGAGCAAGCCGTTTTGGACAACGTTGCCACCCTCGTTTCCCGTCAGATCTGCGAAGACGATATCATCGCTATCGTAAACTACAACCTCAACTTGCCGCACGGCGTGGGCGTTTACGACAACATCGACCACCTTGCCAACAGGCGTGTGCGTGCGGTGGGCGAACTCTTGCAGCACGAGATGCGCAAGGGCTTCCAGAACATGGAGCGCCAGATCATCGAAAAGATGAACACCACCAACGCGGACGAGGCGGAGATCAAGAAGTTTATCAACGTCAAGCCCGTTACCGCCAAGATCAAGGAGTTCTTCAACAGCGCGCAACTTTCTCAGTTCATGGATCAGGAAAACCCGATCGCCGAACTTACCCACAAGAGAAAGCTTTCCGCTTTGGGCCCCGGCGGTTTGAACCGCGAAAGAGCGGGTATGGAAGTGCGTGACGTTCACCACTCCCACTACGGCAGGCTTTGCCCGGTGGAGACGCCGGAAGGTCAAAACATCGGTTTGATCTCCTCTCTTTCCACTTACGCAAGAGTCAACGAGTACGGCTTCATCGAAACGCCGTATAGGAAGATCGACAAAGCCACCGGCATCGTGACGGACGAGATCGTCTATATGACGGCGGATGAAGAAGATAACTACATCATCGGTCAAGCCACCGAGCCCATCGGCGAGGACGGCAGGCTCCTCAACAAGATGGTTTCTTGCCGTATTTGCGAGGAGATCCGCAACGTGGAAGCCAGCAAGGTGGATTACCTCGATACGTCGCCGAAGCAGCTCGTTTCCGTGGCGGCATCCTTGATCCCCTTCCTTGAGAACGACGATACCAACCGTGCCTTGATGGGCAGTAACATGCAGCGTCAGGCAGTTCCTCTTGTCAGACCCGAAGCGCCTATCGTCGGTACGGGTATCGAATATAAGATCGCGCACGACAGCGGCATCGTCATCCTTGCGGACTTTGACGGCACCGTCACTTCCGTCAGCGGCGACCAGATCACCGTGATGGGCGGCGACAACGTCAAGACCTACGAACTGCAAAAGTTCCAACGCTCCAACCACGAGACTTGTATCAACCAAAAGCCGGTCGTTAAGGTCGGTCAACAGGTCAAGAAGGGCGACGTCCTCGCGGACGGCCCCGCAACGCAAAACGGCGAACTTGCCCTTGGCAGAAACATCCTTATCGGTTTCATGACTTGGGAAGGTTACAACTACGAAGACGCTGTTTTGATCAGTGACGAACTCGTTAAGGACGACGTCTTTACCAGCATCCACATCGGCACCTACGACACCGAAGCGCGTTCTACCAAGCTCGGTGACGAAGAGATCACCCGCGACATCCCCAACCGCAGCGAAGATATGCTGAAGGACCTCGATGAAAACGGTATCATTCGTATCGGCGCGGAAGTGCACGCAGGCGATATCCTTGTCGGTAAGGTCGCACCTAAGGGCGAGACCGATCCCACCCCCGAAGAGAGGCTCCTCCGCAGCATCTTCGGTGAGAAGGCAAGGGAAGTCAGGGATGTTTCCTTGGTCGTGCCGCACGGTGAGTACGG
>JAGAAA010000005.1 GCA_017615495.1 Clostridia bacterium | reverse complement strand
GATGGCGGAAACGGTGCAAGACGTTCAGATCACCGAAGAAGAAATGCGCGCGGCGGGCTTACTGAAGACCCAACGCAAGGCACACACGAAAGAGCAAGCGCCCCGCGCCCTGACCTTTTTAAAATACGGTTGCCGCATTTACGCCGGAAAAGGCGGGGTGCAAAACGAATACGTTACCTTCAAATTAGGCAAAGAAAACGATATTTGGCTGCACGCCGCAAAATCACACGGCGCCCACGTGATCCTCTCCCCCGAGGAAAAGGAAGTTTCAGACGAAGCCATCCTTTTTGCCGCCGAGATCGCCGCTTACTACTCTGAGCGCAGAGAGGATCAAACCGTTTCGGTAGACTATACCAAACGCAAAAACGTCAGACGCCACCCCGCAAAAAAGGTCGGCTTAGTCTATTACACCGATTATAAAACGATCGCCGTGAAGCCCAACGCTCACGACGAAAGCAAAAGTTGATTTTATTCTAAATTTCCGCCAAAACCGAGTTTTTGAAGAGCGGCGGCAAAGGTTTCGTTGACCGGCGCCGTAAAAGTCATTTTTTCACCCGTAACGGGATGATACAAAACGAGTTTGTGCGCATGCAAAAGTTGCCCCGTGGGAGCAAGCGGACTGGGCTTGCCGTAAACCGGATCACCCACGACGGGATGCCCGATGCTTTTCATATGGACGCGGATCTGATGGGTTCGCCCCGTCAGAAGTTCACATTCCAAAAGAGTATAGCCTTTAAACCGTTCGATCACCTTAAAAAGCGTAAGCGCGTTTCTGCCCTCTTCCGAAACCGCCATCTGCTTGCGGTCCTTTTTGCTTCGGGCAATGGCTTTTTCAATCTTGCCTTCATCCTGCGCGACGTTTCCGACCACCAGCGCATAGTAATAACGAAGAGCTTTTTTTGAAGAGATTTGCTTGGAAAGCGCAAGATGCGCCGCGTCGTTTTTGGCGACGACCAAAACGCCTGAAGTATCTTTGTCCAAACGGTGCACGATGCCGGGACGGATCTCCCCGTTGATGCCGCTGAGATCGCGCACACGGTACAAAAGCGCGTTGACTAATGTGCCGTCGGGCGAGCCGCTTGCGGGATGGGTGACCATGCCTTGCGGCTTATTTACAACGACTATGTCGTTGTCTTCGTACAAAACGTCGATGGGGATATCTTGCGGCGCGGCGGAAATAGGCCGCGGCTCGGGAAAATCAAGAGCGATAACGTCGCCGAGGTTGATTTTGACACCGGCTTTTGCGGGCGGCTTTCCGTTGAGGAGAACTCTGCCCTCTTCGATGGCTTTCAAAACGGCGGAACGCGTTTTTTCAAGCTTTTCCGCAAGGTAAACGTCCAAGCGGATATTCTCGGCGTCAGAGGTAAGAACGCTATTCATTTTTGCCTTCTTCGCCGTCCGCCGATGTGGGTGCTTCGGCGGCTTTTTTGCCCTTTTCCTTTTTGGCTTCCTGCACCATCGTATAGATCAAATAGATCACGATGAGGACGACGCCGACGGTCAAATAAACGTCCGCGACGTTGCAGATGGCAAAATCACGCTTAAACAAAGTGTAAACGACGGTATATTCGATAAAATCCCTCACGTAACCGAAGGCGATGCGGTCCACCAAGTTCCCGAGCCCACCCGCCAAGATCATAGCGAGAGTGACGTGCAAAAACATGCCGCCCTTTTCCCTGTACTTTCTTTTGTAAATGTGGTACGCCATAAAGCCGACGATCGCCAAAAGCACGATGCCGACGAACACCGACAAAAACACGCGGGAATTTTCAAAGATCCCAAAAGCGGCGCCGCTGTTTTCGCTATAGCGAAAAGTTAAAACGTCCTTGATGACTTCATAACTTCCGCCATGCGCGGGCAAATACGCCGCGGCAAAATATTTGGAAAGCAGATCGACGGTCAAAAGCACCGCCACGATCAGCACGTCAACGATAATTACGATCGTCATTGGTGTCCGTTATCCCCGTCCCTTGCGGCGTGATCAAGAAGGTGGAATGCATTTCCTTCACCCTTCTCATGCTGCCGCCGAGCGCGTACGCCGCGCCGCTCAAAAAGTCCAAAATGCGCTGTGCGGAAGCGGATTCGATCCCTTCCAAATTGACGATGATGGACTCGTTTCTCTTAAGATTGTCGATCATATCCTGAACGTCGGCGTAGGTCTTGGGCGAATAGATCGTCACGTTGCCGTTGCCCGGATAATCGGAATAAGCAGGCGCCTGCTCCTCCCGTTGTTGATAACGCGGAAAATCGCTTACCGGCTGACGCTCGGGATACGGCCTTCTGACGGGGGCAAACCCGCCGCGGTCGGGCGAAGCGCCCGAAGAACGATCGAAAGGATCGTCCAACCCATCGAAAAACCTCGAACGAGTATCTCTTCTGTCGTTTTCTCTGTCAAAATCGCGGTTTGGCATATTCTCCTCCTACGTTAAGTAATGGCGTTCGCCGAAAACTTTGCTTCCGATGCGAACCATATTGCTTCCGTTTTTCAGAGCGACGGCGTAATCGCCGCTCATCCCTGCGGAAAGGTACTCCACTTCAAAGTTTTCGCTTTGCAGGGAAGCAACTCTTTGATAAAGCTCCAGTAATTGACGGTACAAGGGAACGAGCGCCTCTTCCTCTTCCGCGGGGAGCACGCTCATCAGCCCCTTCAAACGAAGGTGCGGCATGGTTTTGATTTGGTCAAGGAGCGCAAACAATTCCTCAGTGGGCACGCCGCCCTTGCTCTCCTCCCCGCCGACGTTGACTTCAACGAGGACGTCCATCGTTTTGCCGATCTTGGCGGCGCGACGTTCGATCTCCTCCGCAAGACGCAGAGAATCCACCGATTGGATCAAGGAGACCTTGTCCACGATGTACTTGACCTTGTTGGTTTGCAACCTGCCGATAAACTGCCAGGTCAAGCCCGGCGCTTCAAAATACTTGGAAAGAAGTTCCTGCACGCGATTTTCCCCAAAAATGACGCCGGGACGAGCCGCCGCCAACCCTTCCAAAACATCCTTGTCCACCATTTTACTGGCAAGCACGAGAGTAGCTTTGGGCGAAAGGGTTTTCACCTTGGAAAGAACTTTGTCATAGTTGTCGATCACGTTTTGAAGTTTATCCATGGTATAAATTATACCATCCTCAGCGCCTTTTGTAAAGTATAAGCGAAAATCAAACCCCCGATTTTTGCTCAATTTGCCTGCTGTATCTCGGTGATCACCGAGGTCACGCGGCTGATGGACACTTCGTAAGCGGTTTTTGTCACTTGCTCGCCCTTGTCGTTGGTCTTTTGGTATTCCCTGCTTTGGATGCGTCCCTGCACGGCAATGCGGTCCCCCACCGAAAGCCCGTTTACGTAGCGTGCGTTTCTGCCCCAAGCGATGCAGGGGATATAATCCGATTTGTTGTAAGCCCTGTTTACCGCGAGGAGAATGTCGCAAATTTCTCGTTTGAAAGGCGTGGTGCGGTAAAGGGGCGGCTTGCAAATATACCCTTCAAGCTCGATCACGTTGGGGTTGGGCTCGTCGTCCACGTCCAAAACGTCGCGGGCAAACACCGTCAGCATCAGGCGGCTGCGCTCCTGCTCGAGTTTATTGTAACTTCTGAATTGTCCTATCACAGACAAAGTAGAGCCGACCGAAGCGTCGTGACAGGCAAGCAAGCGTTCGGAGATGGTCACCGGCAAAACGTCAGTTTGCGCGGAGAGACGCGGCACCTCCAGTTTTATCTCGTAAAACCCCTCCCCAAAAACCTCGTGGCTGAATTTGGCTTCTTCCGTGACCTTTCCCGTGAGCATTGCGCGATTGTTGTTCATTTCTTCGTAGTTCATATTTCTCTCCTTATTTGTTTTTATGCTGCACTCCTTGTGCGTCTATCGTGTAGTTATCCTTGTAGAGGAGTTCTCCGACGGTGACGAACTTATACCCTTTTGCGGTCAATTCGTCGAGGATGGTAGGAAGGGCGTCCAAAATGTGATCACTGTTGTTGTGACAAAGAATGATGGAGCCGCTTTTTACCTTTCCCACCACCCGCTTTATGATCTCTGCGCCGCTGATCCCCTTCCAATCCAAACTGTCCACGTCCCATTGCACGGCGGTCATCCCACATTCTTCCACACAAGAGATCAATTTATCGTCGTACTCGCCAAACGGCGCGCGAAAAACCTTCGGCGTCACCCCCGTCAAGGTGCGCACGGCGTGGTTTACGTACTCGATCTCTTCTTTGGTTTTGACTTCGTCAAGGGAATTCATATGGAGATGATTTTTGCTGTGGTTGCCAATCTCCATGCCGTTATCCGCGATGTACGCAACTTCCTCTTTGTACGCGTCCGCCCAAAACCCTACGAGGAAAAAGGTGGCTTTGAGGTTGCGTTCCGTCAGCAAATCGACGATGCGTTTGGTTTTATCCGCGCCCCACGCCGCATCGAAGGAAATGGCGATCGCGTTATCCTCTCCGTTGTCCACGCGGTAAACGGGGAGTTTTTTTGTGCTTTTGGCAAACACCGTTCTATCCACGTCGGCAAAACTCAAGCAAACGACGCAGGACACGAACACGACGGCAATGATCAGCGCTTTGACGATCTGTTTCCTTTTCAATACGACAAACATCGGTTACCTCGGATACGATACAGTATTTTGAGCGGGAGTTTTTGTCGATTACACGTAGAAGTCTACGAAATTACGCATATCTTGTAATAAACAAAAAATCCGCTCGTCTATTCATACTGACAAACGGATCAAAATATGCTTTTTAAAATCATCAAGCGATCATTTCTTTCTTTTTACGCCGCGGTAAAGTTGGTTTTGCCCCTTTCTTTTGCCATCCGAAAAAGGTCTTGCGCCGCGAACGGCGGGATGCGATGAACGGGGACGGATCAAGGCGTTGGGGCCGTTGCCGATCAGATCGGTGCGTCCCGCTTTTACGAGGGCAGAGTGAACCAGATCGTAATTCTCAGGCTTGCCGTATTGCAAAAGGGCACGTTGCTCCCTCTTTTCTTCCCGCGTTTTGGGAACGTACACGGGCGAAAGATCCTCAGGGTTCAACCCCGTATAATACATACAGGTAGACTTGGTGGACGGCGTGGGGTAAAAATCCTGTACTTGCTCCGGCACCGAATGAATGGAATGCAAATAGACGGCGAGGTCGATGGCGTCGTTTAAGGTTGAGCCCGGATGGGAAGAAATAAAGTACGGAACAAGGTACTGCTCTTTGCCCAGGCTGCGATTGATGTCCTCATACTCTTTTTTAAAGCGCAAATAAGTCGTAAAGGAAGGCTTGTTCATATAGGACAAAACCTTCTCGGAGCAATGCTCCGGCGCAACTTTGAGCTGTCCGCTGACGTGATGCTCCAACAATTCACGGAAGAAGGTGCGGTCCTTGTCGTACATAATATAATCAAAACGCACGCCGCTTCTCACAAACACCTTTTTAACGCCGGGAAGCGCGCGTAAAGCGCGCAGGATATCCAAATATTCTTCGTGGTGAACCTTGAGGTTGGAACACGGTTGATACCCGATGCAATGCTTGTTTTTGCAAACGCCGCACTTGGCTTGCTTGTCGCAGGCGTCGCCGTAAAAATCAGCGGTCGGACCTCCGACGTCGTGGATGTATCCTTTGAATTCCGGATCTTTGATCAAAAGCTTCGCTTCCGCCACGATGGACTCTTTGGAACGGTTTTGCACCCTGCGTCCCTGATGATAAGTGAGCGCGCAGTAGCCGCATTCCCCAAAGCAACCGCGCACCGACGCGATGCTAAACTTAACTTCCCGAATGGCGGGGACACCCTTTTTGTAAACGGGATGATAAGTACGCATAAACGGCAGCGCGTAAACGCGGTCCATCTCCTCGGTAGAAAGCGGGCGTTGCGGCGGGTTTTGCACGACGTAAGCGTCTTCGTGCTTTTGCACCAGCACTTTGCCCGTTACGTAATCGCTTTCCTCGAGTTGCATCGTAAACGCCTTAACGTACTTTACCTTATCGGAAGAAACCTCTTCAAAAGAGGGACAAAAACGCGCCTTCGTCTTGAAAACTTCCTTGTTTTTTTCGGACAATTCAGAGAATTTTGTAAGATACGCCGTGCCACGCACATCCCGAATGTTTTTGAGCGGGACGCCCTTTTTGACCAACGCAAGAATATCCCAAAGAGGACGCTCTCCCATGCCGTACATCAAAAGATCTGCGCCCGAAGAAACCAAAACGGAAGGCATCACCTCATCCGCCCAATAATCGTAGTGAGCAAAGCGGCGCAAACTCGCTTCGATACCGCCGATGGCTACGGGCACCTGCGGGAACAGGCGCTTCAATGCACGCGCATAGACCGTGACGGCGCGATCGGGACGTTTGCCGAACTCTCCGCCCTCGCTATATACGTCGGAAGTGCGACGGATCTTGGCGACGGTGTAATTGTTGACCATGCTGTCCACCACCCCGCCCGAAACGAGAAAAGCAACGTTTGGCGCGCCAAACTTCTTATAATCGGCGTCCGACTGCGGTTGCGCGATGATGCCGACGGAAAAACCCTCCGCTTCGATCAAACGAGAAACGATCGCATGACCGAAAGAGGGATGGTCTACGTAAGCATCCGCCGTAACGATGATAAAGTCAAGACTGCCGTCGACTTCTTCGGGTGAAATGGGCAAAAAAGGCATAGTTTCTCCTGCTATCATTATAGCGGCAAGCGCGCCTTTTCGCAAGAAAAACCTTTTGGCAAAAAAAACGCCCGATTTGCAATCGGGCTTTATGTCAGATAACAATAAGATCTGATTTTTGGCAAGCGCGAAGCCAAGTTGCGTCTTTCGTAGTCGTTCGCGCCGCGTTTGTTCATCCTCGAAAGGATCAAATAGGTGAGCATATCGTCTGTTAATAAGACATCCTTACCGAACGTTTTCCCAACGCTTTCCGCCGCTTTACGCAG
>JAGAAA010000036.1 GCA_017615495.1 Clostridia bacterium | reverse complement strand
GTATGCGAGTGGCAGTTTTAACACCGCATATCAGGCGATAGAGCGCTACTGTTACAACAACAACGATGACGCCGATCGTCCGACCGAAGCGATGTGGACGACGTTGCAAACCACCGTGGTGCAGAACGTTACGGAAGCTGTAAAATACTCTTGCGTGATCGAACTTTTCCGCGACTGCGGATATTGGGGCGAGGTTCTCCCGGACAGAAGCGAAGATGACGTTATTAACAATTTAAGATGGGGTTCTCTTTCTTCGGAAGAAGTGACCGCCATTAAAACGGAAGTAAACGCCTTTATGACGTCCAAAGGGTACGCCGACCTCAATGCAACAGCGCCGTTTGCTTTGTTGCAAGGTGCGCTTGCTCTTTCGAACAGAAACGTTTATTACGTTGATAAAAATAACAACAAAGGTTCGCTCCCCGTCCTTGGTTACTTTACGGTCACGGGCACGGAATGGACGTCGGACTATTTCATCCCCAGCTCCTTTATGAGCAGTCACGCTATCTTCGTCCCCAATCAGGGAGGATATCAAATTTACGTGGCGGAAAGCCGTTACTCTGTGCCTGCGGATGCAAAGTACAATTATCTGGTCACTCCGACCGATAACTCTATGAACCAGATCGCCGCGTTGCTCTCCACTGAGGAGGATACGGAAATTGTGGTCATGAGTTCGGTTTATCAAGAGTTGCAAATGTTCCTTGACCTCATTGAGGAATTGGAGAAGATATTCTTGTACGTAGGCTTGGGCGTGGGCGCGCTTGCGGCGTTCTTCCTCTTGAACTTTATTTCGGTGTCCATCTCGGTCAAAAAGAAGGATATCGGCATCTTGCGCGCAGTCGGCGCCAGAGGGTCGGACGTCTTTAAGATATTCTACTCGGAGTCCTTCATCATTGCGTTTATCTGCTTCGTCTTGGCGTCTGTCGGTTCTTACGTGCTGTGCTTCTTCTTGAACCGCACGATAGCCGATACCATCAACCTCAGCCTTTTGAACTTCGGGCCCATCAATATCGCGCTGGTGTTTGCCATCTCGATCGTGGTGTCGGTGATTGCTACCTTCCTGCCGGTGTACTTGGCGGCGAGGAAATCGCCCGTCGAGGCGATCCGCGCATTATAAGCGGCGACAAATAAGGGCACATCTGCTTTGCTGCCAACACCCCAAAAAATCTTTTGATTTTTCGGGGACCCCAACGGCAGCTGATAACTGCAAGGCGGCGAAATCACGTACGATAAGTACGCTCATTCGCCGCCTTTTGTCGTGCCTCGCATCCGTATTTTTCTTTGTCGCCGCCGGGGGAGGGTGAAGGACAAAAATTGCATATATAAACTGTTTATGCATAAAATTGCGGGAGAGTTTGGGTTGGAAAAAACAGGGAAGGGACAAATTGGTGTTGCAAGTCCCTACCAGTTTGGAGGCGGTGCTTTCACAAAAATGGGGAGAAACGGCTCGTATTTGTATTGTATGGTTGTCGGTTTTGCTAAAAACGGGGTGAAAAGTGAGATAACGTGAAAACTCTTGACAACATAGGACAATACTTGCTAAAATATTTTATATATAGGAAAAAACAGAATGTTATCAACCGGGTTTTTGACCGGCGCATTGGCGCTCTTGTGTTTGATCGCACTCATCGTTTCGATCTTTAAGCACAAGTTATCTAAAGAAGGGAAGAGCAAGTCTTCTGACTTGAAGGGCGTATTTTTTGCTATCGGGTTTGTGCCGATGGTGATCATGACCCTTTCTTCGTTCCGTTTCCAAAGCCCCACTCTTGCAAATTTCTTTGCTTACATTCGTAATCCTTTCTTCTCCGTTGAGTTTACGCTCGATGCTTTTGCAAGCTTTGGGCCGTTTTCTTTCGTTATTGATTTCTTTACGGCGATCCTTTTCGGTTCGACCGTGGCGATCACCATTTCCGAGGCGTTTGAGCCCCGCTGCGTTTCCGACCGCGTTTCCTGCGGGAGAGGGCAGAGCGAGGGATCCGTTGACATCGTCAGCCCGGAATATGAGGAGACCGCCGTTTCTTATCTCAGATATTGCCGCTTTTTGTCCTGATGACAAGCAGATAGTTTTTTTGATAGTTCCGACAAGCATATACGAATGACGATTGCGGTTTTTCCGCAACTAATTGGGAGTATGAACGAAGCCATTCTGTTTTGCGGGACGCTGGTATTTGCTTTTGCGTTTCGCATCATCGGGAGAGTTCTCGATAAAAAACAACTGAAGATCAATGGGAAAGAGATTTCCATGCAGGACGCGTTTTATAAGGCGCTATCCGTCCTGTTGTTCTTGGTCTATATGCCGCAGCTTTTCATGCGTGACACCATCTCTTTGCAGGTGGGGCTCAAGTCGGCAGTCGATGAACTTCCTTATTACACCGCTCTGAGGATGCCTTATTCCGCAACGGTGACGGCTTTGCTTGCGATCTTGAAGTGGATGACCAACTTTATGGTTGCGAATCTTGTGATGCTTCCCTTCTTTGACAAGAAGAATTCAGAAGACTTTGCCACTTTTGTGGCGCCGGTCATTGTGGTTTTAAACTGCATTTTCTTCCGTCCTATCATCACCACGATTCTGTACGACCCCGGCGTGAGCCATTCCTTATATCACTGGCGCGCTGTAGTATATGCTTGCGTGATCGGCCTTTCGGGTGCGATCGCGTTTGAGAAGTTGATCCGCGCGGTCATGACGCGCGATTTTAAAGGAATAGGGAAACGTCTTGGCAAGATGGGGCTCTACTTCCTGCTTTTCGTATTCGCCTTTATGCCGACGTACGTCCCGCAGTTGTTGTTTGGGCACATCGGTTCCAAGCCGGAAGGCTTTACGGTGTCGCATAGACTCATTCTCTATTTCACCCTCGGCTTCCCGCTTGCCATGCAACTTATTTTCCAAAAGAAATCGTTGTCTGAAAGGCGTTACCTGCTTATTATGCTCGCGCTCAGCGGCTTCTTCTCTTATTTTGCAGATTACGTTTACCCGGGCAAGAACTTCATCGGCTCGCTTCCGTTGCACCTTTGCAACACGGCGATCGTCTTGATGGTGTTTGCCTTTGTGTTTAACCTTAAGGGTATTTTCTATTTCACCTATTTCGTGAATATTATGGGCGCCTTGATGGCGACGTTGATGCCGGATATCAGCGGCGCGTTCACGAGAGAAGGGAACATTTACTACTTCTACAACCACGTTTACGCGATCATCCTGCCCTTTATGGGCGTATCGCTTGGCGTCTTCCCGCGGCCCAACCTCAAATTAATGCGGAAGGCGATCATGTTCTTTACTTTCTACGTGATTGCCGCGGCAATTTTGGACGGTTGGCTCAACAACTCCGCCTCCTTAAACCCGGGGCAATACGGGCTGCCCGGGCATACGGACATCGACTATTTCTTCTTGTATAGCGACTTCTTTATGAACAAGCCGATGTTTACTTGGGCGTTTAACTTAAAGAACAACTTCGTTTTACAAAAACAGATAGGCGATACGCTATTTACCGTGTACTATATTTACGTACTTATGGTTTACCTAATATCCATCGTGATGATGTTCGTGTTATGGGGCGTGTACGGAATATTGTATCGCGTGGAAGATTCGCACAGGGAACTCGCCCGCCGCAAGAAGATGATCAAGGTGGACGAACTTGCGTTACTAAAGGAAATGAACGGGAGGCCGCTCACCGAGCCGCTTCACCCGGAAGGAGCAAACATGATCAAAATCAGTCATTTTTCAAAGACCTATTCGGGCAGCACAAAAAATGCGGTTTCCGACTTGAATCTTGAGATACATGAAGGAGAAGTGTTCGGCTTCATCGGGCATAACGGCGCCGGTAAGTCCACCACCATCAAGAGTTTGGTGGGCATTCAAACCATTACCGAAGGCACCATCGAGATCCAGGGCTACGACATTGCTCGTCAGCCGCTTGAAGCAAAACTCAACATCGGTTACGTTTCGGACAACCACGCCGTGTATGAAAAACTTACGGGCAGGGAGTACGTCAGCTACGTTGCCGACCTTTATATGGTCAGCGAGAAGGATAAAGAGGAGCGTATCGCTTATTACGCCGATATGTTTGGTCTTACCGCCGCGATGGACAACGAGATCAAGAGTTATTCGCACGGTATGAAGCAAAAGATCATGGTGATCTCCGCTTTGATACACAACCCCAAGGTGTGGATCTTGGACGAGCCTTTGACCGGTCTTGACCCCACCAGTTCGCACCAGATCAAAGAATGCATGCGCGCACACGCCGACGCCGGCAACATCGTCTTCTTCTCCAGCCACGTTATCGAAGTCGTTGAGAAGATCTGCGACCGCGTTGCCATCATCAGCGGCGGCAAGTTGCGCCGCGTTTGCAAACCGGAGGAACTGACCAAGGAAGGCCAGTCCTTGGAGGAACTTTATTTGATGTACGCTACGGCGAACGCGCAAGGGATAGACCCCGATGCCGCAAAGCCCGAAGCGCTTGCCGAAGTTGCGGCTACTGAGGCAGAGGAGAAAAATGACTGAACAAAGCACGATGAAAAACAGCAGATCGGAAGAGCACACGTCTGAACTCCAGTCACGCGAGTAAATCGCG
>JAGAAA010000035.1 GCA_017615495.1 Clostridia bacterium | reverse complement strand
TCCTCTTTGGAAAGGCGCAAGCAACGCTTGTCGTACTTTTGCGTGCCGCCGTCCGTCATATCGCGGCCCTTGCAGAAGCAGTAATAGGCGCCGCCTTTGGCGATCAGTTCCTCAGCGTACTTTTTGTAGATCTCCTTACGTTGACTTTGCACGTAGGGGTAGCCGCCCACTTCCTTGCCGGGGCCCTCGTCGTAATCGATGCCCGCCTCGCGGAGCGTGTTGAAAATGACGTCCACCGCCCCTTCGACGTAACGACCTTGGTCGGTATCCTCGATGCGGATGATGAACTTACCGCCGTTTGCCTTTGCGTAAAGATACGCGTAAAGCGCGGTACGCAGGTTTCCGATGTGCATAAAGCCCGTGGGGCTGGGTGCGAATCTGGTTCTTACTTCCATAATATGCTCCTACTTTTTCTCCGGCTTCATGGTCGGGAAGAGAAGGACGTCGCGGATGGAGCGGGAATCGGTAAGGAACATCACCATCCTGTCGATGCCGATGCCAAGACCGCCCGTCGGGGGCATACCGTACTCAAGCGCGGTGCAGAAATCCTCGTCGTAGGGTTGCGCTTCCTCGTCGCCCTTGGCTTTTGCCGCCATTTGGGCTTCAAAACGCTTGCGTTGATCCAACGGATCGTTGAGCTCGCTGAACGCGTTGCCGCCTTCGGATGCGAAGATAAAGAACTCAAAGCGCTCGGTAAGGCGCGGGTCGGAAGGCTTTCTCTTTGCGAGCGGGCTGACCTCTACCGGGTAATCGGTGATGAACACCGGGCCCATCAACTTCTCTTCAACGAAGGCGTCGAAGATGTTGTAAAGGGCGTTGCCCCACGAGGTATCCGCGGGCATATCAAGCCCCATCTTGTTACCGCGCTCGATCAAGGTGTCGAGGCTGTCGTTGTCAAAGTCCAACCCGGTGTACTTCTTGACCGCTTCCACCATCGTAAGGCGCTCCCACGGGGTTTGGAGGTGAAGCTCCTGCCCTTGATAGACAAGATCCAAAGAGCCGTTTACCTTCATCGCCGCGGCGGTATAAAGCTCCTCGGTGATGCGCATCATCTCGTTGTAATCCACGTACGCTTGATACAGCTCGATCGTGGTAAATTCGGGGTTGTGCTTGGTGTCCATGCCTTCGTTGCGGAACTGTCTGCCGATCTCGTACACCTTTTCAAACCCGCCGACGATGCACCTCTTGAGGTGAAGCTCCGTCGCGATACGCATATACATATCGATATCGAGGGTGTTGTGATGGGTGACGAAGGGGCGAGCGTTGGCGCCGCCGGCAAGGGTGTTCAAAACGGGGGTCTCCACCTCGATAAAGCCCTTTTTGTCCAAGACTTCACGGATGGTGGAAATGATCTTGCTCCTCTTGATGAAAACTTCCTTCACTTCGGGGTTGGCGATCAGGTCAACGTAGCGTTGGCGGTACCTAAGATCGGTATCCTGCAAGCCGTGGAACTTCTCGGGAAGGGGCAAAAGCGACTTGCTGAGAAGCTTGTAGGACTTTGCGTGCACGCTGATCTCACCGGTCTGCGTACGGAACACGAAGCCGCTGACGCCGATGATATCGCCGATGTCCAGCTGCTTGAACGCCATATATTCCGCTTCGCCGATGTCGTCGCGACGAACGTAGATCTGAATTTTGCCTTCGCCGTCCAAGACGTGAGCAAAGCTCGCCTTGCCCATCACGCGGCGGGAAACCAGCCTGCCCGCAATGGTGACTTCCTTTTCGTTCAAAGCGTCGGCGTTGTCCTTGATCTCCTTAGAGGAATGCGTCTTGTCGAATTTGACCTCGACGAAGGGGTCCTGCCCCGCCTGAACCAAGGCGGCAAGCTTTTGCATCCTGACTTGCTTTGCTTCGGATATGTTTTCTGTCATAACGTTTTCTTCTGCCATAGTTTCCTCCGAAATGGCGCGGGAAGGGGCTACCCTTTCCGCCAAAAAAATACGCATTCGCGGCGAGGCGAATGCGTGTCGTGTTACTTGCGGATATTCAGTATCTTAAACTGACTCACGCCCGCCGGTGCCCTGACCTCAACGACGTCGTTCTTTTTGTGGCCGAGCAACGCCGCTCCGAGAACGGATTCGTTGGAGATCTTACGCTCTGCGTAATTTGCCTCCGCGCTACCGACGATCTTGAATTCGTCCTTCTCGTCGTACTCAAGGTCGTGGAGCTTGACAAAGCAGCCCACGCTGACCACCGTCGTATCGATCGCTTCGCCGTCGATGATCTTGGCGCGCTTCAAGGTCTCCTCAAGTTCACGGATACGCGCTTCGACGATACCTTGTTCGTCCTTAGCCGCATCGTATTCCGCGTTTTCGCTGAGGTCGCCGAATTCACGCGCGAGCTTAACTTTCTCCGCCGCTTCCGGTCTTTTTACTTTGATATAATGGTCGAGCTCTTGCTCGAGTTTTTTATATCCTTCCGTAGTAAGAACTATCTCTTCCATACTCTCTCCTTTTTACGCCGTGAGGCGCGATGCTGTTATCCTTTCGGCTTTGCCCGAAAGAAAAAGCGCAATTCGGCAAGATGCTTGATTGCGCTTCCTACGGATTACTCTTTGTCCGAACCGGGTTCGGGGAGGAGCGCCATCACTCTTGCGCGCTTGATCGCGGCGGCGAGGATCCTCTGGTGCTTTGCGCAAACGCCGGTGGAACGCCTCGGAGCGATCTTGCCGCTCTCGGTGATAAACTTCCTGAGTTTTGCCACGTCCTTGTAGTCGATCTCTTCAACTTTGTCCACGCAGAAGATGCAAACCTTTTTCTTCGCGGGCTTTCTTGCCGGGCGCTTTGCGCCCTTTTCTTCGATATTTTTCATTTCAATCTCCTAATTAAACTTAAATCAGAACGGGAGATCGTCGTCGGTCACAGCCGAGCCGATGCGCTGACTATTGTCACCGGACACGGGGGTGGGAGCAACGTCTCCTTCCATGCCTTTGGTGGAAAGGAATTGTACTTCGTCGGCAACGATCTCGGTGATGTAGCGCTTGCTGCCGTCGTTCGCATCATAGGAACGAGTTTGTACCGAGCCTGCGACTGCCGCCTTGCTGCCCTTCTTCAGGAACTTGCCGCAATTCTCAGCCTGACCCCTCCACACGATGACGGGAAGGAAGTCGGTCTCGGTGTTGCCGAAACGTCTGCTGACGGCCAAGGTGAACTTACAAACGGGGATGCCGTTGTTGGTGTTGGACAGTTCGGGATCTTTGGTAAGGTTGCCGATTAAAAATACTTTATTCATAAATTTCCTCCGATTACTTCTTTGTGACCATGTAACGAACCACGTTCTCGTCGTTTCTCATCTGACGCTCGAGCTCTGCGGGAACAGAGGGCGCAGCTTCGAAGTTCATGAGAACATAGTAGCCTTCGGTCTTGTAATTGATGGGATAGGCGAACTTTCTCATCCCCCACTTGTCGACGGTCGTGACGCTGCCACCGAGTTCGGTGACCAAAGCGGCAAACTTATCCGCGCAAGCAGTTTTGACTTCGTCGGTCGCTTCACCGTTCAGAATGTACAAAACTTCGTACTTACTCATGTTACTACCTCCTTTTGGACTAAATTGACCTTTGCTCTAAGCAAAAGTAAGGAATCCGCCGACTCTCGGCAGATACGGGTATTATATCTTAAACTAATATTGATTGTAAAGCGTTTTTAATAAAATTATATTATATCTATGTTAATGCGCGCGAAAAGGCGCATGACTGAAAAGCCGCCGCATAGCGGCGAAAGGTCACTCTACCGTAACGGATTTTGCCAAATTTCGGGGCTTATCCACGTCGCACCCGCGCGCCTTTGCGGCAAAATAAGCAAAATACTGCATCACCACGGCGGAAAAGAGGGGCGAGACCACGGGGTCCGCCTCCGGGACGGTTACCACGTAATCCGCCGGCGCCTCCTCCAAGGCGGACCCGGCGGTGATCACGACGGCGGAAGCGCCGCGACAGAGTACTTCCGACAATGTGGCGGCGTTTTTTTGCAAAAGGCTCGGATCGGTGGCGACGACTACGCACCAAACCCCCTTTTCCATCAACGCGAGGGTGCCGTGCTTGAGTTCACCCGACGGGTACGCTTCGGAAAACAGGTAACTGACTTCCTTCAGTTTCAAGCTTCCTTCCTTTGCCGCCGCAAGATCCCCCTTTCTTCCGAGGAAGAAAACCGCCTCCGCGTTTTTAAGACCGAGCGCCACCTCTTCAAGGCGTTTTTCCGCGCGGCAAATGCTTTCCGTTTTTTGTGAAAGTAGGGAAATTTCCCGCCTGAGGCGGGCAACCTCATCAATATTTGTTTTGCCCGTAATATCCGCATATTCCAAGCAAATCAACAAAAGGTATTGCGCCTGCGAAACGTAAGATTTGGTGGCGGCGACCGCCCGCTCTCTGCCGCACCGCGTGATCAAGGAAAAATCCGAAAGACGGGTCAAGGAAGAGGCCCGCGCGTTGCATACCGAAAGGATCTTTGCGCCGCATTTTTTTGCGCGCTCCACCGCAAGCAGGGTATCCGCCGTTTCGCCGCTTTGCGAAACCACTATGACGAGGGTGCCCTCCCCCACGCAAGGCTTCTCGGTCAAAAATTCGCTTGCTATCTCCGCCCGCACGCACACTTCCGCCACTTCACGCATCGCTTCGCAAAAGACCAGTCCCGCGTGATAAGCGCTGCCGCATCCGAGGACGAGCATCTCTTTGAAGCCTTCTTTCAAAAAGGCACGAAGTTCTTCTTTGGGGAACTTTTCAAACCCGAGCCGAAGCGACGCCGGGATGCTGCGGATCTCCGACAGCATATCGTCCACCCCCTCTTCGCGGTCCTCAAAGAGTTCTTTCTCCCTGTTTTCAAAGCGCATCGGAAGTGGGTTTCCGTAAAAATCAAACAGCGCCGCTCCCTCTTCGGAGAGGCGGACGACTTCGCCGTTTTGCAAAGCGCAAAAGCGGGAGCAAAAATCGGAAATTCCGGAAATATCCGAGCAAAGCGCAAATTCTTTTTTGCCTTCTCCCACCACCAAAGGACTGTCCTTTCTGACGCCGTACAACACGTGCGGCTCGTAGACCGAGATCACGGCGAGGGCAAAACTCCCCTTGATATCGCAAAGAGCGCGGCAAAGGGCGGAAAGTACGTCGCCCGTGTAGTAATAGTCGATCAAATGCGCGATGACCTCGCTGTCGGTATCGGACGCAAGGCTGACGCCCCGCTCCCGCAAAAAGGCAGCTATCTGAAGATAATTTGAAACGATGCCGTTGTGCACCACGGCAAATTTGCCGTACGACGAAACGAAGGGGTGGGCGTTTTGGTCGGTGGCGCTCCCGTGCGTTGCCCAACGCGTGTGCCCAATGCCGCAACTTCCTTTTACCTCCCGCGTAGAAAGAGCCTCTTCCAAGGCGCAAAGCCGCCCCGCGCGCTTTACCACGCAAAGATTGGCGCCGTTGTGCACCGCCACCCCGCTGCTGTCGTACCCGCGATACTCCAACATTTTCAACCCGCGAAGCAAAACGGAAACGGCGTTCCTCCGCCCGACGTACCCGACGATCCCGCACATACCCTTCCCTCCTTTTCGTCCCTCTATTATATGCGGTACGGGCGCAAGGTGAACCATCTTTCGCCTCGCGGAATATATTAGGATATGAACACTTTGCGCTTTGGAACGGACGGCATTCGCGGCATTTACGGAACCACCTTGACGGAAGAAACGGCGTACCGTTTGGGGGCGGCGCTGGCTGAAAAAGGCAAGATCCTCCTCGGAAGGGATAACCGCCCTTCCTCCCCCGCCTTAGCGCGCGCAGTTGCTTGCGGCGCGGCGGCAAACGGAGGGGAAGTCCGCCCGATCGGCGTGGTGACCACGCCCGCGCTCTACTACCTGCTCTCCGTATCGGACTGCGCCTATGCCGTAATGGTGACGGCAAGTCACAACCCGCCCGAACACAACGGGCTCAAAGTGTTCACACGGCGAGGAAAACCGGATGAAGACGAGCGGCGGGAGATCGAAGAAAGAATGCTTTGCGTACCGCCTGCGGGCTCTTCTTCCCTCCCGTATAAGGAAAAGCCCGACCTTAGCGCCTACGTCGGTTACGTAAAAAGCAGGGTCGGGCGGCTTGACGGCGTCAAAGTCGTCGTGGATCTCTCCGGCGGCGCGGGAAGCGCCCTCTCCGGTCTTTACGACGCTTTGGGGGCAAGCGTCATCTCCTTAAACGCACGAGAAAGCGGCGACCGCATCAACCAAGGATGCGGCGCCCTGCACCCCGAATTCTGTCAAAAGGAAGTACTTTTGAACAAGGCCGATATCGGCGTCGCCATCGACGGGGACGGGGACCGGATCGTCGCGATAACCGGCAAAGGGGAAATTTGGGACGGAGATCTCATCACTTACTTCCTTGCTTGCAGAATGAAGGCGTGCGGCATCCTAAACCGTAACCGCGTGGCAATGACCGTCATGACCAACGGCGGCGTGCTCAAAAGTTTGACGGAAAAAGGCGTCACGCCCGTTTCCTGCGCAGTCGGTGACTCGGCGCTTGCCGAGACTATGCGCGCGGAAAACTTAAACCTCGGCGGAGAGCAAAGCGGGCACGTCATCCTCGGCGACTACCTCCCCACGGGGGACGGATTGCTGACGGGCGCAGTCCTGATGAAAAGCATCTTGGAAGACGGCCCTCTCGACGAGGCGCCCCTCCCCGCGGTTTACCCGCAAGTCCTTTTAAACGTAGCGGTGCGCGACAGATCCGTCGCAAACGACAAAGAGGTGCAGCGCGCCGCCGTGGAAGTAAAAGAAGCCCTGCGGGAAGGCAGAGTGCTCCTTCGCGCAAGCGGCACGGAAAACCTCGTCCGCATTATGGTGGAGCACCCATCCGAAGCTCTTGCCCGCGCCGCCGCGGAAACCTTAAAACAAGCGGTCCTTCGCCGGGCATAAAAAAACGCCGTCAGGAAACCCTGACGGCGAATTTTTCGTTTTTTACTTTTTGTCCTTTGCGGGCGCGTTGTCAAGCTCCGCTTTGTAGTTCTTCACAAGTTTTTCGACCCAAGTTGCACCCTCGTCGTCGCCTCTGTATTCTTCGGCGTTCTCCGCGGTGAGGATGGTTTCGTCGTAGTTGTAGAAGATAATGCTCTCGTACCAGTTGGTGCTGGCGGTGGTGATGCTCTTTCCGAGGAGATAGATGGTTCCCTGCCATTGCTCGTCGTCGTGCATCATTTTGAGGTAACCGTTGTCCCAAACCTCAAGTCTGATGTCGTACTGACCGTATTCGAGGTTATCGCTGTTCGAGCTGTCACGGAGATACTTACGAGAGATCTCAACGCATTCGTCGTGCCCTTCGCCTTCGATCAAGAGGGAGAAGCGGCAAACGTAATACTTATCACCGTTTTCATCTTCTTTGATCTCGATGTATTTTTGTCCTTTTTCCAACGTCTTCAAAACGACGGTGTCCTTGTTGATGCGGAAATTGGTGATCTCACGCGGGTCGTCAAGGTAGTAAGCCGCCTCGTAGAACGCTTCCTTGCTGTCAAAATCGGTATTTTGTCTTTTCTTGGAGGGAACGCCCATCTTGATAAAGGGGATGGTTTTGGTTTCGATCTCATCGTCCTTGCTGATCAACGCTAGCTTACCTTTCAAAGTGCCGGTGGTAAGGAATAAATCGTCACCGTCGACGTAAGTCCTTTCCTGTTGGTTCAAAAAGCCTTCCAAGGTGCTTTGCAACGACGAAACGGAACATTCCACGATCGCCGCGCCCTTTTGGTAATAGAACTTGTCGCCCGATTGCGCCTTGATGCCGCGCACGATCATCGTGCCGCCCGCATTAAGCTCGTCGAGTCTGGCGCCGCCCTGGCCGCGCAAAACGGCGACTGCGCCGGTGGTGTGATTGATCTTGTTGTCGTTTGCTTTGTTGTAGATCATCGCGATGGCTTCTCTGATGGTCGCCTCGGAAGCGCCGTTTGCCATAGCGCTATTGATAAGCGCAAGCTCGGAATCGGTGTAACTCACCGCATAAGCGGGCTTCGTGTTATGGAAGTCAACCTCCATCGGCGTCCTCTTGACCGAAGTCAAGTATCCCACCAAGAAGAAAATGCCTACGGCAATGCCCACAAGCGCAAAAAAGCCGCCCACGCAGATCAATGCGATCTGCCACTTTTTGAGCTTCTTCTTTTTCTTAGGCTCCTCGGAAGCAGGTTCCGGCTCTTTGACCTCTTCGGGCTCAATGGGGTCCACGTCGTCGACGTTTTCCGACTCGATGGGGTCGTCGTCTACGATGGCAACCTCTTCCGGCGCCTCCTCAGCGGGAGCGACGGGTTGCTCGTTAACGGTCTCGTCAGTTGTCATTTCGGTGATGTCTTTTTCTTCCATACTTCCTCCTTAAGCGGCGGTGATCGGCCTACGGATGCGATCGACCTCCATATAGTTCGGGACTTTGATTTCGATGGTGTAGTAGTAGGTTGTGCCTGCCGTAAACGTCGTCACCTCGTCCAACGAGCTACTTGTTTCATAGTAATATATCTTGTACCCGTTTGTCAAGGTGGGATCGTTGGATACGGCGTTGCCGAACACCTTGACCGTAACGTCAAACTCTTGTCTGGTGGCAGCCCAAGTCAGGCGGATATCCGCCGCGCCGTCGGGGAGAGGCGCCTCGGTGATCTTAAACGCGACCGTCGCGTTCTCCACCTTATAGTTCCTGCCTATCTGGTCGGTCACGTCCACCGTAACGGTAAACTCGTAAGCGGCAACGTTGCCGGCGACGTAATGAACGTCCGTCACGTTTTGCGCCGATAAGCCGTCCACAAGGAAGGGTACGTCAATGCCGTAGTTTGCCTTGGCGCGCACCTGGAACGCCGTTCCGGTGTACTGCTCCTTGGGATCGTTTTCGGTGCGACGAGCACCGTTGACGTAAAGGGTGACGGTTGCCGAAACGTCCTTGGGCGTGACGGTAAAGGTCTTGTAGACCTCGCCTTCGTACTGCTCGTGGCCTTCGACTGAGACGTACAAGCGATAGGTGCCCACCGTCAAAACGTCGGTGGCGTTGAGCCTTGCCGCGTTATCGGCGTCCACCGTGATGTAGCGGTTTTGATAGGTCTTTGCGATCTGCGCGGTCAAGATCTCTTCGTCTCTGTCCGCGAGGAAGCCGCTGACCGTGATGGGGCCGAGGGTATCCACGCTGTCGCGATATACCGCGCTATCGGTAAAGGAGCCGTCGAAGAACATATCCACTCTCGGCTCGGCAAAGTTCTTTTGCTGGCTGTTGTAGATCGCTTGACGAGCGCCGCCCACTTCCGCCGAAACGGAGGGGTTCCACAATACGACGCCAAGATAATGGTTGCCGTCCTTACTGCGATCCCACGAGAACACCAAGCCTTTGCCCGCGTTGTTTTCGGTGGCAATGGGTACGGTAACTTCCGCGCCGCCCTGCCCGAAGGTGGCTTTGACCTCGGTGGGGAGGGGGCCGCCCATATCGACGGCGGAATAATAGTTGTAGGTCATATTGCCCGTGCCGGCGTCGTAAACCGCCTCAAAGAAGGTTTCGTACACGCCGCTGTTCCACACGCGGATCTTGGAAACGATGTTGGAAAGGATGCGGATGGTGTAACCGTCGATGGTGCGGTAGCCGCCGCTTTCGTTGCCCACTCTGACCGAAACGTTTTCATAAACGTTGCTGCCGTCATAGGAGAGGACGACGCCCTGCTTGCTGTACTTGAGCTTGAGCGGGTAACGGTTTGCATCCTTTTTGAACTGCACCTTGACGTCCAACGAAACTTCATCGCCCACCACGTCGTCACCGAAGGGATCGAGCGCGTAGCCGTCGATGTCGAGGTACTTTTCGTTGGTGTAATTGCCTTCGCTGTCTTTGATCCAAACAACGTCGATCTCGCGCTTGAGCACGGTGACCGCCACGGGGATCTTAACCTTCTTAAAGGAACTGCCGAGGTCGATCATCGCCCAAGCAACGTAGTTTTGGCTTTCCGTTGCCATCGCGGCGTTTTCGGGGATCGCGTCGAGGTCCCACTTGGCTTCGGCGCGCACCGCTCTGCCGTCTAACTCAAAGTCAAGATAAGCGGGATAGGTGCGTTGCTCCTTGGGGTTGACGTAATAGGGGTTGGCATCCAACGAGAAGCGGCAATCCACGCCGTTTACCTGCAAGGGCGCGTAATTGGGCGTGACCGCGTACGGCGTTGAGCCGCCCGTCATCTCGGAGCTTGCCGCGAAGGGAAGCCCACTGACTTCGATCTCGTCTTCGTCGATCACGCTGTCCACGATGTGGACGGGGATCTGAATTTCTTTGTACCCGACTTCGGCGTTGCCGATCTTGGCGCGCACCACGACGTTGCCGGAAACCGCATTGGGCGCGGTGGTCTCGTAACTTTCGGAATAAAGACGCGCGACGGCGTCAATGCCCAACCATTCGATCACTTCAACGGTCTGCCCGGCGCCGACGTAAAGGACGGTGGGATAGTTTTCGACCGAACGAGGATCGGTAACGACGAGTTTGTAATGCATGCCGTCCTGCGCCAGTTCACCCGCGGACATCAAGCGGAAGGTCAAGTCGGACTTGGTCAAGCCCGCGTCGGTATATACCGAATCGTATGCGGGCGCAACGTAAACGTATACGTCAAAGTTTTGCCCTTTCGCCGTGGCTTTGACCACGCCGAGGAAGCCGCTGCCGATCATATCTTCCCTGCCGTCATAAGCGGAAAGATCCCACGTTACGGAGGCGGGCACGTAGGTGCTGCCGCCGTTGAAAGCAATTTCAAGGGAGGTGGGATAATTATCTTTGGAAGTATACTTTGCGCCGTTTTCGGTAAGCGCCGCCAATGCGGAGAAGGTTAAGCAAAGCTTGCCTTGGTGCGTGGTGAGCGCGCCGCTTGAGATCATCGTCGCTTCGTCCGCAAAGCGGTACGAGGTGATGAGTTGCCTGTCGAAGGACAACGAGACCGTCAACGTTTCGCTACCGACCGCGCCCGTCAAAACGTATGCGCCGCCATCACAAAGGGCAGTCTCATTAAAGGGTTTGTCGTACGTCCACGCAACGAGGAGGTCCTCGCTTTCGGCATTGCCGCCGACGGTGAAATCCACGCGAACGTAGGCGGGGAAGGTATACGTATAAGCGTTGAGATGCGTCGCCGCGTACTCAAAGAGAGACGCCCCCGTCCTTGCGATGGATGCGACGGGCTGTTTGTCGCTTGTCAAAAGCGCGGTGCCCGTGACCGTCACGCTGGTAAAGGCGTAGGGATAATCCTTTTCCTGATAGCCGCTGATGCTGTCGCCGATCGTCAAGGTCAAAACGCCGGTGGCGCCCGATGCGTTGAGCACGTTTTCGATTGCGTCAAACGACCACTTAACGCCGGAGACCTGCCATTCGTCCGCTTCGCCCGCGTTAGCTACGAAGGCTTGCGGCAAGATGCCCACCGTCTTGTTGGGCAAAAGACTTCTGACCTTCAACACGTCGAAGGTAAAGCCCGTGCCCTCGTCGTAGGTGACGCCGGGAAGCCCTGAAACGTCAAAGTCGGCGGTGTTTACGACCCTAGCTTCAAAGAAGACGGGGATCTCCAAAACGACGTACGCGCCGGTGGAATCATAGACCCTTGCGCGCATGATGTCGGGTTGCGTGGGATCGGTGGTGTAAGCGTAAAGAAGGTTGTTGCGGATCTTACTTTCGATAAAGGCGTTGGTAAGATCCCATTCCACGTGACGGACTTCAACGGTTTGACCGTCCGAGGTCGTCACCACGAGAACTTCGGAATAGACCGCGGGGTCCATGGGGTCCATACCGTCGTACGCAACGAAAGTCTTGGTGTAAGCCGTAGAGACCGCTTTTTCGCCCTCGATAGACAAGGTGAAGAGCGCCACGTCGCCAAGATAGATCTCGTTGCCGAAATAAGTTTTTACTTTGGGTTTGACTGTGAATTCCTTCCTGCCGAGGGAGGTGGAAACGCCCGTCAGATCCCATTCGATCTCCTTGGGGTACTCCGTGTTATCCACGGAAGCGATCAAGAAGGAGAAGGAATCGAGAATGGTTTTGGGCGTGGCGTCATTGTAGTACTGCATCGTAAAGGTGCGCGTACCCGCATCGTAACGATCGGCGTAGGTCACGCTGTTTGCGAGCTCCACTTCCGTAGCGGGCGAAAGATCCGCCTTAACAGTGGCTTGAATGGTCTTGCCAAGGATGGAAGCGGTCGCTTCAACGCTTTCGATCTGCCCCGCTCTGCCCATTCTCGTGGGAACGTTGCGGTAATTCCAGATCTTTTCATCCGTGACGTTGTCCTTCAACGAGACGCGATAAGTAAGGCCGCCGGTAAACACCGCCGTCGCCACGTCGGGCATATCGTTATCCGCAAGGATGGCAACCGTTTCGGGCGTAGCCGCGGTCAGGGACTCGATCATCCTGTTGTCGTTAAAGGTGACGGCAAAGGAAGTAGCGGTGATCTGGATATCGTTGTCGTCGTCGAAGACGATCTTGGTCGTGATGGTGGAATCGGTAACGCGGGTCTCGTAACGCCTGCACTTCAAGGAAGAAAGCGTATCCAAGGAGAAGCCGGGGTAAACCAGCGCTATCTTCTCCGCAATGACCGAGAGCATCGGCGAATGCACGCCGAACATAAAGGTATTTTCGTACGCGCCGAAGAGGACGTTTCTGCCGACGTTGCTATCCGCCGCGCCAAGCGCCGCGTTGAAGCCGGCAAGTGGTTCTTCCGCCAGCGCGAAAGTGCGCACCGTGCGCACGCCGGAGCCCGCCTGCTCGGGCGAGATCAAATAGAAATCGTCCGGAGTCTCGTCGGTGTAATAAACGTTTACGATCTCACTGCCGCGCGCGTTGTACAAACGAGCAAAGAAGTTTTTGACCGAGCCGTCCGCGGCAAAGACGATGTCCGCCGTGTACTGCGTAGAGCTCGACTCGGTAAATTCGATATCTTCGCCCGCAAGCGAAGAAAGCAAAGCGGAAAGCAACGCTCCGTCCGTTTCAAAGACCGTGTTTTGACGGATGGTGCCGGAAACCGCGATATGGGTGGTTTGCTTATCGGCAAGGTCGGCGTAAGATGCGGTATCCACCGCGGGAAGTTCCACCGGCGTGCCGAAGGTGAAGGTGGGCGCGGACAAAGACGCCGTCATACCCGCCACGTTGAAAGATGCGGAAAGGTTTTGCAAACGGTTGTTCGCCTTGCTCCAAGAGACCTCCGCGCCGTCCACGCCAAACAAGCCTTTGAAACCGATCTTTTCGGAAAGAAGCTCAAAGAACTCTTTGCCGAGCGTGTAGCTGACCACGTCTTGACTTTCCGACCTGCCCGCCGCAAGAAGCACCAACATATGCAATTTATCGCGGAAGTCAAATTCCCCAACGTCCTTAAAGCCGGTGACGCCCAACCTCGAAGAGAGGGTATCCGTGGCGATCTTGCACTTGGCTACGCCGTACTCGGTGAGATCAACGTACAAATAGTCCCCGCGCACGTTGAATGCGGAATGCTTGCCGTTTTTGTCCGTCAAAGCAAGAGAGAACTCCAAGCCCTGCCCGGCGACGTAATGCGATTTGAAATCGTAATCGAAGGAATAAGAAACGTTGT